>JAFGTZ010000352.1 GCA_016938795.1 Chromatiaceae bacterium
ACCTGATAGAGCCCAGCGGCATCCCAGGCCTCGGCGATGATGCGCGTGGCGGCCAGGGTGTCGGAGAGTTCGATGCCCCAGAGCACTGGCGGATTGGCCAGTGGATGCCCATCGGAGCCGCGCGCCATGGCACTCGCGAGATCGAAGCGGAAGCCATCGACGTGCATCTCGCGCACCCAGTACTCAAGCGCATCCAGAATGAAGCGCGCAACCAGCGGATGATTGGCGTTGACCGTGTTGCCGCAGCCCGTGAAATCGAGGTAGAGGCTTTTGTCGATGCTGTCGAGGCAATAAAAGGTTTCGTTACCGAGCCCCTTGAAGTTGAGCACGGGCCCGCCCCTGCCGCCCTCGCTGGTGTGATTGAACACCACATCGAGAATGACCCCAATGCGCGCGCGGTGCAGCGCCTTGACCATGTCGCGAAATTCGCGCCGATGATCGACTGGGTCGGGGCTGACACAATAACCCGGATGGGGCGCAAAGAAACCGAAGGTGCTGTAACCCCAGACGTTGCGCAGCCCCGCCTCCCAGACCTGCGGGGGCACGTCCTGCTCGTCGAAGGCCATGACAGGCATCAGCTCGACATGGGTGATGCCGAGCGACTTGAGATAGGGAATCTTCTCGATGAGTCCGAGAAAGGTGCCCGGGTGGCGCACCCCGGCGCTCGGGTGACGGGTAAAGCCGCCCACGTGCAGCTCGTAGATGATGGTCTGCTCGGTCGGCACATGCAGCGGGGCGTCGCCTTCCCAGTCGTACTCATCGGCGAGCACCACAGCACGCGGAGAATCATGGGGGCTGACCCCCTGATTCTGGCGCCGCCAGCGATCCCAATGGCACACATTCACCGCGCGCGCCCAGGGATCGACCAGCTCGACCCGGGAATCGAAGCGCCAGCCATGGCCGCGCGGATCGTGCGGTCCGTCCATGCGCCAGCTGTAGTGCGTGCCGAGGGGCAGATCGACCACCAGCACATGCCAGGTGAAGAAGGTGCGGTTAATCTCCGGATCGAGCCGAATGATCTGGAAGGGTTCGCGGCTCTCGGCCTCGGCATAGAGCAGCAGCTCAGCGCCTGTCGCGTGGCGACTGAACACCGAAAAGTTTACGCCATCGTCCTCGACGCTAGCGCCCGAGGGATAACGGCGTCCCGGCAGGCACTGGTAGGAATCCTGATAGACTGACATGGGACAGCGTCGCGCGGAAATGTTTAACGGCAACATCATAACACGCGAACCTCAGTTGCTCGCGCATCGCACCATTCAAACCGCCACACTCAAGACCCATGACAGAGGCGTTGTTCGGTTAGCGCCGCCGTCATCTCATGTCACAGGGGGCAATTCTTGCCGTTCAGCGCGACGGCGCCTTCATCCAGCACCAGCCGATCACCAGCCCAAAGGCGGCGGCAATGGCGGCGACACCAAAGGTGACGAGGGGGCCGGCATCGGTCCACAGCAGGCCGCCGATGAGACTCCCGCTCGCCCCGCCCAGCCCGAAGCTCAGGCTGTTGTAGAGCGCCTGACCGCGCCCCTGGGTGCGACCGGAAAAGGCATGATGGACCCAATGAATGGCCGCCGCGTGAAAGCTGCCAAAGGTGGCTGCGTGCAGCAGCTGCGCGACAATCTGCAACCCAAGCTGCCCGATAAAGGCGCCAATCACCAGCCAGCGCACAATCGCCAGGGCCAGACTCCAGAGCAGCACCCGGCGCGCCCCAAACCGCTCGAGCAGATGGTGCATGACCAGAAAGATGGCCACTTCGGCGATCACCCCCAGTGACCAGAGCCAACCCACCGAGGAGCTGGAATAGCCCGCCGCCTCCAGATGGATGGAGTAAAAGGCGTAGTAGATGCCATGCCCGAGCTGCATCAGGAAGCAGGCCGCAAAAAAGGCCAGGGTCTCGGGACGGGCGAGCAGCGCGCGCAGCCCAGGGCTGGCGTCATCATGCGCCGGCGGCGCGCTGTCGGGAATGAAAAGCGCGCTTAGCCAGATGCCGACCAGGAGTGCCAGCACCCAGAGCGGAACCACAGCGAACGACGCGGTCTCCAGCTGGATGCCCAGGATGGCCACCACCAGGATGAAACCAATGGATCCCCAAAGACGGACCAGGGCGTAGCGGCTGGGACGCTCGCGCAGATGGTTGAAGGTGACCGCCTCGACCTGAGGCAATGCGGCATTCCAGAAAAAGCTGAACAGCAGCATCGCCAGGGCCATGAGCCAGAGGCCCTGAGCGACCAAGACAGGTGCGAAGGCCAGCAGCGACAGGAGCGTGGCCAGACGCACCAGCGGCATACGCCGCCCGCTCTGATCAACCAGATGCCCCCAGACCATCGGGGCCACAATCTTGGTGCCCGAGAGGATCGCCATGAGCAGGCCGATGGCCAGGGCGTCATAGCCCTCCGCCTGAAGATACAGAGACCAATAGGGTACAAGCACCCCGAGCGAGGCAAAATAGAACAGATAGTAGGCCGAGAGGCGCCAGTAGGGCATGAGAGCGGCGCGCGGCGCCTCAGCGAGACGCCAGAGCCGTGCCGGGAATGGGCGGTGTCGGCGGCGCGACCCCGGCATTCTGAGCGCGGTTCCGCAGCAGATGATCCATGAGCACCAGCGCCAGCATGGCCTCGGCGATGGGGGTGGCGCGAATGCCCACGCAGGGATCGTGACGTCCGGTGGTAACCACCTCGCAGGGCGCGCCCGAGCGGTCGATGCTGCGCCCCGGCACCCGAATGCTGGAGGTGGGCTTGAGCGCGATGCGCACGATCAGATCCTGCCCCGAGGAGATGCCGCCGAGGATGCCCCCAGCATGGTTGGAGAGAAAACCCTCGGGGGTCAGCTCGTCGCGATGTTCCGAGCCGCGTTGCTCGATGCAGCCGAACCCGTCGCCAATCTCCACGCCCTTGACCGCATTGATGCTCATCATGGCCCCGGCGATATCGGCATCGAGACGTCCGAAGACCGGTTCGCCCAGCCCCGCCGGCATGCCGCTCGCCACCACCGTCACCGCCGCGCCGATGGAGTCGCCGGCCCGGCGTAGGTCATCCATGAAGGTCTCCAGCTCGGGCAGGGTCTCGACGCAGGGCCAGAAGAAGGGGTTGCGTTCGATAAGATCGGCATCGAAGCTGCGTGGACGCCAGGGGCCGAGCGCGGAGAGATGGCCCTGGATGCGAATGCCGAGCGTCTCGGCCAGATATTTCTTGGCAATGGCGCCCGCAGCCACCCGCACCGCCGTCTCGCGCGCCGAGGAGCGCCCGCCGCCCCGGTAGTCGCGCACCCCGTATTTTTGATCGTAGCTGTAATCGGCATGCCCCGGACGATAGCGCTCGGCAATGGGGCCGTAGTCCTTGGAACGTTGATCCTCGTTGCGGATCAGCAGCCCGATGGGGGTTCCGGTTGTCCGGCCTTCGAAAACGCCGGAGAGGATTTCAACGCTGTCGGACTCACGCCGTTGAGTGGTATGACGCGACTGCCCCGGCTTGCGTCGGTCGAGATCGACTTGCAGATCCTCGGGCGCGAGCGCCAGTCCCGGCGGACAGCCATCGACGATGCCGCCGATGGCCGGCCCGTGACTTTCGCCAAAGGTTGAGACGACAAAGAGGGTTCCGAAGCTGTTGCCCGACATGGATCAAAGACCGCCGGATCAATAGGCAGGCGGCGGAACCAAATCCGCCGGATCAAGCCAGGCGTTGGCCTTGGCGAGCGTTTCACGGCTCAGGGTGCTGGTGGCCTGATGCAGCTTGATGCCGTTAATGATGTAGCTGTAGCGCGCGTTGAGATAGTCGTATTCGGCCTGGAAGAGATTGCGCTGGGCATTGAGCACATCGACCTGGGTGCGGGTGCCAACCTCCAGTCCTGCCTGGGTGGATTCGAGCGCCGAGCGTGCCGAAACGATGGCCGCCTGACGCGCCTTGACGTCCTCGATACTGCTCAGTACACCCCGGAAGGCATCCTTGGCCTGCTGGTGCACCTGCCGGCGGGTCTGGTCGAGCCGATCTTGGGCGGCGCGGAAGTTATAGCCGGCCTCGCGCGTGCGCGAGCTGACTGCCCCGCCCTGGAAGAGCGGCACATTGAGCGAGAGACCCACGAAACCCGTGTCGGCGTCGGTTCCGGTTTCGGCGCCACTGCGCGCCACGTCGTACCCGGCCTGCAGATCCAGAGTGGGATAATGCCCCGAGCGCTGAATCTCGATGGACTTGCGCGCCGCGTTGGCCGCTTCACCTGCGGCGATGACGCCATAGTTGCCGCTCAGCGCCGTCTCAGCCCAGGTATTCAGATCATTGGGTTCGGGTGGAGCAAGCGGCAGCGTCTCGCCCAGACGGGCGAGCGGCGCCTGGATAGGACCAACGATGGTGCGCAGCGCCTCCCAGGCGTTGCCGAGCAGGTTGCGCGCGGCGATGACATCGGCGCGCGAGCGGTCGAAGGCGGCCTGACTTTCGTTCACGTCGGTGATGGCCACCAGCCCGACATCGAAGCGCTGTTTCGACTGTTCGAGCTGGCGCTCGTTGGCGCGCAGCAGGGCCTCGTTCACGGTGACGAAGTCAGCCGCGCGCAAGACAGCAAAATAGGCCTCAGTGGTCTGCACCATGAGTGCGATCTGGGCGTTGCGAAACTCCGCCTCAGCCTGGGCGATGACATGATCAGTCTGCTTGAGCGTCATCCAGCTCGCGCGGTTAAAAAGGCTTTGATTGACCACGGCGCGCGCGCCACGACTGCTGAACTCGTCGGTGCGCTCATAGTCCATCCCCAACGAACTGGTGCCCGAGGATTCGACATTCTGATAGTCGAGTTCCCCGACCAGGCTCAGGCTGGGGAGCAGCAGCGCGCGCGCCTGCGGCCGGGCCTCGCGGGTGGCGAATAGCCGTTGCTCGGACTCGCGCAGACTGGGCGCGCTCTGCGCGGCCAGATCGTAGATCTGCAACAGATCCTCGGCCTGGCTGGGTGCGGCGAGTGTGGCGAGAGAGGTCAGGAGCAGGATGGAGAAAGACGTCCGCATGGGGGTTCGATTCCTGAGGGAGATGGCTCGCTACAAGGATCCACGCCTGGGGCCAGTGGCGCGGCCTTGGGGTTGGGGAGCCAAGGATTCGTGAATTCGGGAGAGTATAGGGAGAATCCGGGCAGCGCTCAAATCTCAAGATCACCGAATCAGGATAGACTATGCGTCAACAGACTCCACCGAGAAGCAACGCCATGTTCCCAATCCCGCGAATCCCCAAGCGCATCCAGATAGCAACCTTAAGCGCCCTCCTCCTGTCAGTTGCCCTAGGCGGCTGTGTCGCCTCCATCCCGGGACGCGATGGACAGCGCGCCAGCCCCGAGGCAACGCCCTCGGCCTGCCTGGAGGCGTGCGCGCTGGCCCGGACGCAGTGCGAGCAGCGCCAGCAGCTGCGCGAGGTCGAGTGCCTGAAGCAACAGCAGCAGCTTCGCGCGAACTATGAAGACTGTTTGGCCTCGGGCTCGGCGGCCTGTCTGCGCCCGGATCGCTGCATCGGGGCGGATCTGAGGCTGTGCGAGCGTCAGTGGCGCCAATGCTGCGAGCGCTGTGAGGCGCGCGCCCGTTTTGCACCAGAGGCTGAAAGCCAGGCCGAGACTGGCGCGGACACCCAAAACACCCAGCCCGACAGCGCTTCGGCGCCTGCATCGGGCGCCTAAGTTGGCACAGATCGCCATGAGCCTGCGCAAGGGATCCTGATCATGCGTTCAACCATTGCACTCTACGAGGCGCTCAGCTCAGCCCCGGATGAGCGGGCGCGCGCCAAGATCATCGCCGAGGCCTTCGAGCAGCTTGAGGAGCGCTACCCGCATCTCTCCGAACTGGCCACGCAAGGGCATGTGCGCGAAAGCGAGCTGCGCCTGCAAAAGGACATCGAGCAGGTGCGCGCCGAGCTGCGCGAGAGCGAGCTGCGCCTGCAAAAGGAGATCGAGCAGGTGCGCGCCGAGCTGCGCGAGAGCGAACTGCGCCTGCTCAAGGAAATCGAAGGGGTCAGGAAAGAGGTCGCCACCGTCAAGGTGGATCTGCTCAAGTGGATGGTGCCGCTCATGCTCGGACAGGTTGCCCTGATTGCTGCCCTGGTCAAATTGCTCTGAGGGAGCCCAGCGGCTTCAGTTTGACGTCGCGCCGGGAGGGCGGCGCGCGCGCACGCGCATCCCATCGGCAAGTTCGCGAGGCGGATGGACGATGACCACCGCCCCCGGCGCGAGCCCGGCGCTGATCTCGCTTTCAAGCGCCGCACGCCGACCGGGAACCACCGTGCGCTCGCGCGCCCGCCCTTGTTCGAGCACGAAGAGCGACCAGCCAGCTCCGCGACCTTCGTCCGCGCGTCGCAGCAAGGCGCTGCTTGGCACCAACAGCCGTTTGTCGCCCTCCCAGAGCACGAAACGGGCATCGAGGCGGTAGCCATCGCCGAGCCTCGCGCGCCGCTCGGGCGACCCGACAAAATCGGCAATCACCCAGACACGCTGCTCCTCGACCCCCAGCGCCGAGACCTTGGTGAAGGCGTGCGGCTCGATGCGCCGCAGCCGCCCCTCCAGCTCGCCCTCGCCGCCCCAGCGCTCGAACCAGACCCGCATCCCCGGCGCGAGACGCACCGCATCGGACGAGAGCACGTCGATGGCCACCTCCAGTTGGCCGGGATCGCCGATCTCCATGAGCGCCTCGCCCGCCGCCACAACCTGCCGGCTTTCCACAAAGCGCGCCAGCACCTGCCCCGCAGCCGGCGCACGCAGCTCCACCACGCCGCTGAGATCGGGATTTTGCGCACCCGCCGGCTCCAGAAAGGCGCGCGCGGCTTCCAGGTTCGCGCGGGCCGCCTCGGCGTGGGCCTGCGCCTCGCGCAACCCAGCCGCCGCCTGACGCGCCTCGTGCTCGGCGCTGTCGAGCTCGGCGCGCGCCGCCAGCCCGCGCGCGTGCAGCGCGCCAAGCCGCTCGCGTTCCGCGCCTCTGAATATCTGCGCTGCTTGCGCCGCCTCCACGCCGGCCTCGGCGGCGCGCAACGCCTCCCCGGCGGCGGCAATCCGGGCGCGCGCCTCGCGCAGGATGCGTGTATCGAGCACCGGCGCGCCCAGCGCATCGAGCCGCGCCACCACCTCGCCCGCCTCGACCCAATCGCCGACCTCCAGCTCCAAACGGCGCAGCTCGCCGCTCAAGGGGGCGAAGAGGCGATAACGCTCCATGACCTGGGTGCGCCCCTCGGCGCTGAAGCCTTGCTCCAGATGTCCCAGATAGGCCCTTTCAACGTCCACCAACAGCGCTGGCGCGCGCAAGCCCCAGGCCAGCAGACCCGCAAGCCCGAGTACGATCAGCGCGGGCGCCAGCCGACGCCAGAAGAGAATGGACAGGCTGCGCATTGCAGTTAGAGTCATTGCGTATCAGTTTTTCGGTTTTCCTCATGCGCTCCGGGCTG
>JAFGTZ010000353.1 GCA_016938795.1 Chromatiaceae bacterium
CAGCGTCGCCTGAGCCATCTCGGTCGCCTGCAGGAGGGCACCGCCGCGCTGCTCCTGCTGCTTGCCGAGGGCGAGCCCGCGCTCGCCGACCAGCTGCGCGGCGCCGAGGCCGAACTAGCCGAACTCGCGGCCATCGACCCCGCCCTCGCCGAAGGCCACGAGCTGCTCGATACCGCCGCCATTCATGCCGGCGAGGCGGCAAGCAGTCTGCGTCATTATCTCGACGGGCTGGATCTCGATCCCGAGGCGCTGGAGACAGTCGAGACCCGGCTTGCCCAGATTCATGCCCTGGCGCGCAAGTATCGGGTCTTTCCCGAACAGCTCCCCGAGTTGCTCGACGAGCGGCGCGCCGAACTCGACCATCTGGAACAGGCAGGCACCCGGCTTGCCGGGCTGCGCGCGGAGCGCGAGCGCGCCTGGAGCCGCTTTCTCGACCTTGCCGGGAGGCTGAGCGCCGCGCGTCGCGAGGCCGCCGAGCGGCTCTCGGCCACCGTTACCCAGGCCATGCAGCAACTGGCCATGGCCGGCGGAACCTTTGCCGTGACACTGGAGACGCTCGACCCCGAGCGCGCCAGCGCCGCTGGGCTTGAGCGCATCGACTTTCTAGTCAGCGCCAACCCGGGCCAGCCCCAGCAAGCGCTCGCGCGCGTCGCCTCGGGCGGCGAACTCTCGCGCATCAGTCTCGCCATCCAGGTGGCCACCGCCGAATGCGCGAGCGTGCCTACCCTGGTGTTCGACGAGGTGGACGTGGGCATCGGCGGCGGCGTGGCCGAAATCGTCGGTCGGCTGTTGCGCCAGCTTGGTGCGCGCCGTCAGGTGCTTTGCGTCACCCATCTCCCGCAGGTCGCCGCCCAGGCGCATCGACAACTGCGGGTGCGCAAGGAAACGCTCGACGGCCAGACCCACACCCGCATCGAGCCGCTCGATGCCGAGGCGCGGGTTGAGGAGATTGCGCGCATGCTCGGCGGCACCCGCATCACCAGCCGCACACGCGACCACGCCCGCGAAATGCTCTCGCTCCCCCAGGACGCGCCGACTGACTCCTGATCCTCAAGACGTTTCCCTCAGGCCCTTCCCAGTTCTACCCCATTCATGAACGTCCGTCCCCGCTTCGCCCTCGGGCTTGTGCTCATGCTCATCCTCAACCTGGCCGCCGGTCTCTGGGCGCTCGAACGCTATCGCCAGATCGCGCACCACGAAGGCCAGCTGCGCGAGCAGGGCGCGCGCATTCTCGCCACCGCGCTCGACACCCAGGTGCATTTTCGCACCCAGATCCAGGAATGGAAAAACCTGCTGCTGCGCGGCCAGGAGCCCGAACTCAGGGCACGCTATCGGGCGCGTTTCGAGGCCGAGGAGGCCAATACCCAGGCCAGCCTGACAGCGCTCATCGCGCTGCTTGCCGATCAGCCCGATCCGCGCGCCGCCGCCGAACGCTTTCGCGAGCAACACCGCGCGCTCGGTCGCGCCTATCGCGCCGCCCTCGCCCAGTACGAGGCAGGGCGCGCCGACGCCCACCTCCAGGTCGATCGCCAGGTGCGCGGCATCGACCGCGCGCCCGCCGCCTTGCTCGATGCCGTGGTGGAAGGCGCACGCCACTACGAGGAGGCGCAGCTCGCCCGACTCGCCGAGCGCACCCGCGCCGCCGAACGCCAGGGCATTCTCCTGATGAGCCTGCTTATGAGCGCTGCCGTGCTCTCACTGCTGTGGCTGCTCGACCGCAGTGTCGCACGCCCCATTGCCGCCGCCACCGTCATCGCACGGCGCCTCAGCGCGGGCGACTTCTCGACCTCCATTCAGGTGCGCGGGCGCGACGAGGCGGCACAGATGCTGCTTGCGCTCAAGCAGATGCAGCAAAATCTGGGACGCTCCCAGGAGCAACTGCGCCACAGCCAGGAACGTCTACGCCTGGCCAACACGGCGCTCGCCGAGGAGCGCGCCCAGCTCGCCGAGCGGGTGCGCGAGCGCACCGCCGAACTCGACCGCGCCAACGCCGAACTCGCGCGCAGCGCGCGCGCCAAGGATGAGTTTCTCGCCGCCATGAGCCATGAGCTGCGCACCCCCCTGACCTCCATCCTGGGTCTCTCCGAGACGCTCGGCGAGGGTCTCATGGGGCCGCTCGGCAGCATTCAGAAACGCGCCCTGCGCACCATTCACGACAATGGCCAGCATCTGCTCGAACTCATCAACGACATACTCGACATGTCGCGCGTCGCCTCGGGCCACATGAGCCTGCGCTGGGATCTCATTCCGGTCGCACAGCTCGCCGAGGCGGCGCGGCGCATGATTGCCCCGGCCGCCGAGCGCAAGTCCATCGAGGTCGCGCTCGATCTCGATCCCGAGGCGCGACTCATTCGCGGCGATGGCCGTCGGCTGAAACAACTGCTGATCAATCTGCTGGGCAACGCGGTGAAGTTCACCCCCGAGGGCGGACGCATCGGACTGGAGGTGCGCGCCGATCAGACAGCCGGCCTCATGCGCTTCCTGGTCTGGGACACCGGCGTGGGCATCCCGCCCGATCAGCGCGAACGGCTTTTCGAGCCCTTCGTGCAGCTCGACAGCCGCCCCGCGCGCCAGTACGACGGCAGCGGACTGGGCCTCGCGCTGGCCTCTGGCATGGCCGAACTGCACGGCGGGCGCATCGAGGTGGAAAGCGCCCCAGGCGCGGGCAGTCGCTTCGAGGTCATCCTGCCCTGGACAGAGGAACCGCAGAACGTCACGCAACCGCTGTCCGAGGCCGAGAGCCGCGCCCCACGCAAGGCCGCACTCACCCGACTTGATCCACCGGCGCGCGTGCTCCTGGTCGAAGACAACGCGAGCAACCGCGAGATGATCGCCCACGCACTGAGCGCACGCGGCTGCGCAGTCACCACCGCGAGCAGTGGCCCCGAGGCGCTGCACGCCGCCACACAAGCGCCGCCCGAGCTCATCCTCATGGATGTACAGATGCCCGGCATGGACGGACTGGAAACCACGCGCCGGCTGCGCGCCCAGCCCGCACTGCGCCGCCTGCCCATCCTGGCGCTCACCGCGCTCGCCATGCCGGGCGATCGCGAGCAGTGTCTGGAGGCCGGCATGGACGACTATCTGAGCAAGCCGGTGGGACTCGACGAACTGCACGCCAGCGTGCTGAACTGGGTCAGGCGCGCGCGCGCCGGCGCCTGAGCCCAGAGGCGCGCGCCCTAGAGCCGGAACTGTCCGACCAGGCGCTGCAACTCGGCGGCGAGCTGGGCCAGCGCCTCGCTCGCCGAGGCCATCTGCGCGGAACTGCGCGAGGTGCTCTCCACCGACTGGGCGATATTGGCCACATTGCGGTCAATCTCGACCGCAACCGCCGTCTGCTCCTCCGCAGCGCTGGCGATCTGATTGTTCATGTCGGTGATCTGACTCATCGAGGAGGCGATGGTGTTGAGCGAATCACCCGCCTGGGTTGCCTGCGACACGGTCTCGCGCGAACGCTCACGCCCCTGCTCCATGACGCGCACAGCGCTGTTGGCGCCCTCCTGCAAACGCTCGATCATGGCCTGAATCTCCTTGGTCGAGTCCTGGGTGCGCGAGGCCAGGGTGCGCACCTCATCGGCCACCACCGCAAAGCCGCGCCCCTGTTCACCGGCGCGCGCGGCCTCGATGGCCGCATTGAGCGCGAGCAGATTGGTCTGCTCGGCGATGCCGCGAATCACATCGAGCACCTTGCCGATGTTGTCGCTGTCGTTTTCGAGCCTCTGGATGACGGACGCCGCCGCCTCGATCTCCTGGGCAAGCGCCTCGATGGAGACGATGGCGCCACCCACCACCTCGGTGCCAGTATCCGTCTCGCCCTTCACCGTGCGCGCCGCCTGCGCCGCATCGTTGGCATGACGCGCCACCTCCTGCACCGTGGCGGTCATCTCGTTCATGGCGGTGGCCACCTGATCGGCCTCGGCGTGCTGGCGTCCGACCTGCTCGCGCGTCTCGCCGCTGGTGAGCGACAATTCCTCGGCGGCGGAGGCCAGCTGCGCGGTCGCGGCGCTCACCTGACGCAGCAGATCCTGAATCTTGCCCACAAAGGCATTGAAGGCGGTCGCGAGCTGGGCCACCTCATCGCGCCCCTCGACCCGCAGACGCCGGGTCAGATCACCCTCGCCGCTGGCGATATCCTCAAGGGCCGTCACCACGCCACGCAGCGGGCGCGCGATTCCACGGCTGAGAATCAGAATGAGCACACCCAGGACGACAATCCCCACCGCACCTGCCAGCATGACCCAGAGCATCATGGTATTCACATGCGCGAGCACCTGCTTGACCGGCAAGGCCAGGGCGATGGACCAGGACTGCTCGGTATCGGCCAATGACACCGGCTCGCTGAGGATCAGGGCCTCTCCCTTGAGCTGCCGGCTGTCAATGCGCGTCAGGAAGGGCTCGGCGCCCTTGATCGCAGCGATGAAGGTCTTGAGTTGATCACCCACGAAGTCCGCTTCGGTCTCGGCGGCGCTCTTGCCGAGGCGACTGGCATCGGGGTGCGCCACGATGGTTCCCGACTGGGTGAAGAGGGCCGCCACGCCCTGATGATGCCGAATGGCCGAGATGGCGGTCTGAAAATCGTCAACCTTCATATCCACGCCCACCACGCCCACCACGCGCCCCTGTTCAAGGATGGGCACGCTAATGGTGGTAATAAGCCGTTCGACGCCCGCCACCGGGTAGAGATAGGGATCGAGCACCCGATTTTTGCCATCGCGGCGCGGCAGGAGATAATAATCCCCCTCGCCCGGTGTTGCGTAAGCCGTCGAGGCCTCAAGTCCGACCCCGGCGCCGTCGCGATACCAGTAGGGAATGAAGCGCCCGCTGGCATCATGGGCCTCGGTCTCGCGATAGTCCGCGTCCCGTCCATCGAAGGCATCGGGCTCCCACACCATCCAGACCCCGATCAATTCAGGGCGATCCTTCAGATAAGCCGACAAGAGATGATTGAAATAGTCCCGACGTTCCCCGAGCGCGATGCGCTCGCGCGTATGCGCCGCACTCGCCAGCGCCTTGACACCTTCCAGTTCAGACGTCAGACGCGCAGTGATGCGCTCGCCCTCGGCGAGCGCCATCTGGCGGGCAGCGGCAATGGCGTCCTCGGTCGCCGTATCGCGCACCACGAGCTGCACGAACAGAATGATGCCGATCAGCACCAGCATGACCACGGGCAGCAGGGTGACGAGCAGTTTTTGCAGCATGGGGAGACGGTTGAGCATGAGACTCTCCTCGGGAGATCGGTGGGGGCACCAGCCGGGCGCAGGAACGCGCATGACGCCTTGAGCTTAGCAGCCGACTCGGTCCCTGTTGAGGCAATCGCCCGCCATTCGTTGAGGAAGGTCAGCTTTGGCGCATTGAGCGGATCGCAAGACGGCAGTCTGTCCCCATGCTAAGGCGCACCCCAGAGGTTCTTGCCTGCCTCGCACTCGGCTCGAACATCGAGCCCGTGGCGCGTCTGCGCGCCGCGCTTGCGGCGCTCAAACGGCTGCCCGAGTCCCGGCTGCTCAAGGTCTCGCGCTGGTATCGCACCCGGCCCTGGGGCATCGAGGATCAGCCCGAATTCATCAATCTGGCCGTGACGCTCGCCACCCGGCTCGAACCGCTCGCGCTACTCGCCGAAACCCAGGCCATCGAGCGCGCCCTGGGCCGCACGCGCGGCCAGCGCAACGGGCCGCGCACCATTGATCTCGACATCCTGCTGCATGGCGAGCAGACGCTCGACATGCCCGAGCTGCGTCTTCCCCACCCGGCCCTGACCTGGCGCGATTTCATGCTGATCCCCCTGATCGAGATCGCCCCGGATGTCGTGCACCCGGAGCGCGGCCGTCCGCTGGCCGAGCTGGTGGACGAGATTCGTTACCGCCAGATCATCGCCCCCCTGTCCGGGGCCGACGCTCAGGAGGCAGGCTGCGAGCCCGGCGTCGAGGGGGTCTCGGGATAGAGCGGCGGCAGCCGCTCGGCCCCTTGCCGCCCGGCCTCAGCCCCCGACTCGGCCGCGCGCAGAGAGGCGAGCAGCACCCGCGCGAAGCCCTCGCCATCCCAGCCCGCGCGGGCCGACTCGGCGGCCTCGGGCGGGGCGTAGAGCAGCCGATCGAGCGCGGCGAGCTGTGCTGCCGCCTCGGCATCCGCCAGCCGCGTCCCCAGCTCGGCAAGCCCGACGGGCGCTCGCCCGGGCCAGCGTGCGCGCCCCCACTCCAGCAGCGCGGCGCGCGCCGCGCCGGCATCGGCGACCGCGCAGGCCGACTCCAGACAGGCGCGCGCCGTGGCCAGCCGCGCATCCGGCGGCGGAGTGCGCGGGGGCAGAGGGTCGCGCACCGCCTCGGGCGCCTGTCTTTGGCGACGCCACCACCAGAGCCCCAGGGTCGCCAGCCAGCCCAGACCGAAGGCGAGCGCCAGCCAACGCCAGGGCGTGGCCGAGTCGCCAGCGGAGGTGGTGACTGCCGGCTCAACAGGGGCGCTCGCGCGCTCGGGCGCCGGGGTCGGTGCCGAAACGCTGGGTGCGACACCAACCGGCGCGGCAACGGGCGGGGGCGCGGGTGGCGCGACGGCGGCGGGCGCCACCTCAACGGTGCGCGCCGGGATGACCGCCACCTGCGGCTGATCACTCTGGGTGTCCCACCAGGGCAGGCGCACCTCGGGAATAATCAGACGACCGGCGCGGCTCGGCACCAGCGTCAGCCGCAGGCGCTGCACCGCCGCCGGCAGCCCCGGTCCGCCCAGATCGCGCGACTCGGGCGGCTCGGGATAGAGCTGGGCGCCCTGCAGGTCGCCCGGATCGAGCGCCGGCAACTGGGCCGCCGTCAGCCCCTTGACCGTCAGGGTCAGGATGCGCGTGACCGGCTCGCCCACCTGGAACTCGGGCGGATGCGGGTTCCACTCCTCGACCAGCTGCACCGAACTGGCCGGCAGCCACAGCGGCCCGTAGCCCTGGGGCTGGGGCCGCACCTCGACCTGCTGCGGCTCGGCGCGCTCGATCAGGCGTCGGCCCGGACGACCCGGCACCTGGGGAAAGTCCTGAAAGAGCTGGGCGCCGAAGCTCTGATTGAGTGCATCGAAGGGGTCTGGCCCACGGCTCGGATCGGACAGCCAGGCATCCAGACGGGGCGGTTCGATGGTCAGGGGACCACTGCGCTCGGGAATCACCAGATAGCTGCGCTCGATCGCCTCGTAGGGCTCACCATCGAGCATCTGGCTCGCCGCCCGATCCTCGCCATGGGGCAGGATGCGCGCGCCCTCGGCCTCGGGGGGGCTGAGCACGGCGCGCTGGAGATCGCCGCGATAGAGCACCCGCACGCGATAGACAAAGGGCTCCTGCACATAGGGGCTGGGGTTCTCGACCTCGACCTGGAGCCGCACCGGACGCTCGGCGGCGCTCACCGCCTCGGACTCGACCACCTCGACGCTCAGGGGCTGACTGAGCGCCTGGCCAAGCCGCAGGGCCGGAATGCGCAGAATGCCCAACCGCCGTGGCGCCAGCTCCAGGGTCCATTCGCGGCTCTGCGAAATAGCCCCATTGATGATGCTCATGCGCGCGCTCTGCGAACGGTTGAGAATCTCGAAATCCTCGCTCAGCGCCGACCAGTCGGGCTCGCCCGCAAGGTCTCCGCTGGCCGTGAGGCGTAGCGTCAGGGTTTCGTTGAGCGCCAGGCGCTCGCGGTCGAGTTCGGCCTGAAGCCCACTCGCGCCGGCCACCGAAACCAGGAGACAGAGCAGCAGCGGCAGCCAGCGCAGCCAGCCACGGAGACCAGGCGCGGGCGCGCGCGGAACGCCTCCGGAGAGGCTGTTGATCATCAGGGCCATTGTCCCTCCCGTCGCAACTCTTGTAGCAGAAAGCGCTGGCGCAGCAGGCCAGCGGGATCGTCCGGCACGCGACGCAACTGCGCCTCCAGCGCCTGTTCGCGTTCGCGCTCGGCGGGACTGAGCGGCGCGGCGCGCTCGGACTCGCGGGCCTCTTCGGGTGCGAGCCCCTGAAGACCCGCCGAGGCGTCCAAGGCCCCGCTCTCTTCGAAGGGGTTCGCATCGCCCGCGTCATCCATGCCGAGCGCCTCGCCCTGGGCGCGGCCCGAGCCGTCTTCCGGGGGGCTCGCCCGCTCGGCGCCCGGGGCAGCGGGCGTCTCATGCCCAGCCGCCTCTCCCGACTGAGGGCTCGACTGGGAGGCATCGTCTGGGGCGCCATCGGCCTCAGTGTTCGCCGCCTGCTCCTGAGCGCCATTCCGCCCTTCGGCCTGATCCCCGCTCTGATCCTCGCCCTGGCCGGAGTTCTGGCCGGAGTTCTGGCTCTCGCTCCCCTCCCCGTCCGCCGAGGCCTGTTCCCTGCCCTGCTCGTCCCCGCTCTCCTGTTCCTGGGGCGACTCATCGCGGCGGGCGGCACGCACCAGCTCCAGATTGTGACGGGCATCGGCGTGCTCGGGATCGAGCCGCAGCGCCTCCGCATAGGCCGCCTCGGCCTCGGCGAGTCGCCCGAGCCGCGCCAGGGCGTTGCCGCGATTGTAGGCGGCCTCAGCGCCCTCCAGTCCGTTGAGCGTCTCCAGCGCCGCCGCATAGTCGCCGGCACGCGCCTGGGCCGCCGCCCGCCAGGCCGGATCGGCGAAGCGCTCGGCGGCGCGCGCGACCTCGCCCGCAGCCAGGGCGCGCGCGCCCTGCTGATCGGGACGCTGCCAGAGATCCTCCCAGCCCAGGGCAAGCGCCGGGGCGGGCGGCACGAACAGGCCGAGCAGCAGCAGGCCGAGCAGCGGCGAGCCACGCCGGAAGGCAAGCGCCGCCAGCGGCAGCAGGGGCAGCAGCAGCCAGGGCCCAGCCTCGCGCCAGCGCTCGGCGCTCGCCGCCTGCTCCTGTCGATCGAGCGCCATGGCCATGGACCCAAGCGCCAGCCAGGCGCGGGTGTCGGCATCGCCCACCTCGGACTCGGCATAACGCCCACCGCCCGCCTCGGCCAGGGCGCGCAGCCCGGCGCGATCGAGCCGACTGAAGCGCACCTCGCCCGAGGGCTCGGTGACATAGCTGCCGCCATCGGGCGCCGGCACGGGCGCGCCCTGCGGGGTGCCCACCGCCAGCACCGAGAGCCGATGCCCCGCCGCGCGCAGCGCCCGCGCCTGTTCCAAGGCTGCCTGAGCGGCCCCCAGCTCATCGCTGATCAGCAGAATCTCGGCCTCGCCGGCCCCGGCCTGTGTGAGCAGACGCGCCGCCTCGGCAAGCGCCAGATCGGTGCGGCGCGCGCCCTCGCGCGGCAGAAGCTCGGGTGCGAGCAGCGGCGCCTGGGCGGCGATGGTGCGGGCATCATGCGTGAGCGGGGCGACCAGATAGGGCGCGGCGCCAAAGACCACCAGCCCCACCTGCCCCTCGTCGATGGCGTTGAGGATGTCGAGCAGCTCGAAGCGCGCCCGCGCCAGCCGCGAGGGGCTCACATCGGTAGCGCCCAGACTGGGCGAGAGATCGAGCAGCAGCAGACGCGCGCGCTCGACGCCAAAGAGCGGCTGCTCCAGACGCTCGCAGGTCGGACC
>JAFGTZ010000050.1 GCA_016938795.1 Chromatiaceae bacterium
CGCCTGCGCGCCAACCTGCGCCAGCTCCCACGCTCGCTGGCGGATTGTCTGACAACGGATCCAGACGCCTGAAGCCGTTCGACGCCAGCGCGGCTTAGCCTCTCTCAGGCCAAACTCAATCCCAGCCGCTCGGCCAGGGCTTCGAGCAGCACGCTGGCCTTCGTGTGCTCGAAGGTGTTCACCAAATGCGCAAGCTCTGCCCCCGCCGCCGCATCGAGCCTCTCGGCCACAGAGACCCTGACCCGATCCAGCAGCGCCTCGTCAATCAGCTCGCCCGCCATGAGGGCGTCATGCAATTCGCGCATGAGTGGCGCAATGCTCTCAAGACTGTCCGTGCTCGGACGCTCAGCGGGCGTGTCGGGTGAACCCGCATCGAGTTCGAGAAGCTCGGCACGCACCGCGCGCAACACCTGTTCAAAGGACTGACAGTCGGACAGGGCCGGCAACTCGCCGCGCAACAGGGCGGTTTCGAGACGCTCGGCACAACGGGCCAGCGCATGCGCGCAGACCGTCCCCGCAAGCCCCTTGAGGGTATGCAGCAAGCGCAGACGCACCTCCGCGTCAATCCGTGCAAGCGGACCGAACAGGGGGGCAAAATCACCTTCAAGCTGCACCCTGAAGAGATGCAGCGTCTTGCGATAAAAGTCCTGATCGCCGCCAAAGGCCTTGAGTCCCTGGATGGTGTCGATGACCCTGGTGGGACGCACCGCCTCCTCGACGGGCGCGCGCCGCCTATCCTGGGGCATGTGGACGCGATACCCATCGGGGCGTAGCCACTTTTCCAGCGCGGCATAAATCGCCTGGGTATCGATTGGCTTGGCTAGATGATCGCTCGCCCCAGCCTCGCGCGCGCGCGCGCGATCCGCCTCCATGACCGCCGCCGAGAGGGCGATGATGGGCAGCTCGGGAAGGCGTGCGCGCAACCGTCGGGGCGCCTCGAAGCCATCCATCACCGGCATCTGCAAGTCCATCAGCACCAAATCAACGGATCGCTCGGCGAGGATATCGAGCGCCTCCTGGCCATTGCCGGCCAGGATGACATCGAGCCCGGTGCGGTTGAGCATGGCGCGGGCCACTTCCTGATTGAGCGCATTGTCCTCGACCAGTAGCACGGATTTCCCGCTGAAGGCGGGGATGCGCCGCCCCGAGGGCGGCGCAGCTTGGCCCTCAGCTCCCGTCGAAACGGCCAGCTGTACGGCCTCCAGCAGCGTGCTCGCGGTGACCGGTTTGGTTAAGAAGGCACTGTAGCAATCGGCATGTTCAGCCACCTGATGCTGACTGTAGGCGCTGACAATCAGCGCCGGGACGCTCCTGGACTTGAGGATGCCGGCACGGCGCATGGCATGCAGCTCGCGCAGCGTCTGGAGCCCGTCGAGCTCACCCGGCATCTTCCAGTCCATGAGGATGAGGGCATAGGGGCGCTCGCGCTGCTCGGCGGCCTCGACGGCTACAATGGCCGCGCGCCCGCTGTCAGCCTCATCCACCGCGCAGCCCAGATGTTCCAGCAGCCCGCGCAGCACCAGACGCGCTTCGGTGTGATCGTCAACCACCAGCACGGGCGCACCCTTCGGCAGCGCCATCGCCTCGGCCAGACCAAGCCGATGTGGCGCCCGAGACAGCGCCAGCTCGAAAGAAAAGCGGCTGCCCTCGCCCGGCGTTGAATCAAGCTCCAGGATGCCGCCCATCATCTCAACCAGCCGGCGGCTGATGACCAAACCCAGACCCGTGCCGCCATAGCGCCGGGTGGTGGAGCTGTCGGCCTGTGCAAAGGCCTTGAACAAATTGGCCTGCTGCTGCGCCGTGATGCCAATACCGGTATCGCGCACCTCGAAAAGCAGACGCAGCTGCCGGGCGTCTTGCTCAAGCGGGCGAATGGCGAGCACCACCTGACCGCGCTCGGTGAACTTGATGGCATTACTGAGCAGGTTGATTAAAATCTGCCCCAGACGTAGCGGATCGCCGCTCAAGAACTGGCCCGCCGACAGCTGCAAATCGAAGACTAACTCAACCCCTTTGGCATCAGCCGTGTTGCCAAAGAGGGTGCGCATCTGATTGAGCAGATCGTCGAGACAGAAGGGCTGGAGATCCAACTCCAGCTTTCCGGCCTCGATCTTCGAATAATCCAGAATGTCGTTGATGATGCCGAGCAGCAACCGCGAGGAGTCGCGAATCTTGCCCAGATAATCGCGCTGCTTCTCATCGAGCAGCGTATCGAGCAGCAGATCGCTCAGACCGATGACGGCATTCATGGGCGTGCGGATTTCATGGCTCATATTGGCCAGAAACTGACTCTTGGCCTCACTGGCTCGCTCGGCGGCCTCCTGAGCACGCTTGATCTCAGTGAGATCGTTGTAAACCGCCACCACCTCGCCGGATGAAAGCTTGAACACCGTATTCTCGCGCCACGCCTGCAAACGCTCATCCTGATAAAAGACCGAGGGCAGATACTCGGTCTGACCCGTGGCCTGCACCCGTTGCAGAACATCGAGCAGCCCCATGGATTTAGCGGTCGGAAAGCACTCGGTCAGGCGTCGTCCAAGCACCTGCCCTCGCGAGAGTTGATCCATTCTTTCGGCGGCCGAGTTGTAGTCGGTGAAGACAAAATCCCGACCCTCGTCCACCGCCTGATAAACCGCCACGGCGCTACCGGTCTTCTCGAAAATACCCCTGAAGCGCTCCTTTTCCGCCTCCAGCGCATCCTTGGCATATTTCGCCTCGGTGACATCCACATCGCTGCCGCGATAGCCGAGCAGACCGCCCCGGCCATCGAGCATGGGAAAGGCATTGGTCGAGACCCAGATGGTAGCGCCGTCCTTGCGGACAATGGGATTCACATGTCCCTGGAGCTTGAGCCGCTCGGAAAAGGCCCTGAACGCCATCTCCTTGAAGGCCTCGCGCCCCTCCGGCGGATGCAGGTCGTAGAAATGGCGCTTGCCGATGATTTCCTCGGGCGCATAGCCCCACACCAGCATGGCGACCGGGCTGAGATAGGTATAGAG
>JAFGTZ010000354.1 GCA_016938795.1 Chromatiaceae bacterium
ATGGAGGTGGGCGACGAGGTGAGCCTGCTCGCCATCCGTCCCGAGCAGCATTTCACCGAGCCGCCGCCACGCTACTCCGAGGCCACCCTGGTCAAGGCGCTGGAGGAATTCGGCATCGGGCGTCCCTCGACCTATGCCACCATCATCTCGACGCTTCAGGATCGCGAGTATGTGGTGCTCGATAAAAAGCGCTTCGTGCCCACCGATGTGGGGCGGGTGGTCAATCGCTTTCTCACCGAGTATTTCACGTCCTATGTGGATTACGACTTTACCGCGCGTCTGGAGGACGAACTCGATGCCGTCTCGCGCGGCGAACAGGAGTGGATCCCACTACTCGAACACTTTTGGAAGCCATTCAAAGACCGGGTCGATCACACCCAGGAGAACGTCAAACGCAGCGACGTGACCCAGGAGCGCATCGACGAACTCTGTCCCAAGTGCGGCGCCCAGCTCTCCATCCGGCTCGGACGCAACGGACGCTTCATTGGCTGCACCAACTATCCCGAGTGCGACTACACCCGCGATCTGCGCGAGGACGGGGCCGAGCCCGAGGCGCCCGAGCGCATCGAGGGCCGGGTCTGCCCGCAATGCGGCGCGCCGCTGGAGGTGAAGCGCGGTCGCTACGGCAAGTTCATCGGTTGCAGCGCCTACCCCAAGTGCAAATATATCGAGCCGCTGGAAAAACCCGAGGATACCGGCGTGACCTGCCCCAAGTGCGGCAAGGGCACCCTGCTGAAAAAGAAATCGCGCCGCGGCAAGGTCTTCTATTCCTGCTCGACCTACCCCAAGTGCGACTATGCGCTCTGGGATGAGCCCATCGCCGAGCCCTGCCCCCAGTGCGGCTGGCCGGTGCTGACGCTCAAGGCGACCAAAAGCCGGGGGACATCCAAGGTCTGCCCGCAAAAGGACTGCGGCTATCGGGAGAAGGTTGAGGAGTCGGACGAGTCGGAAGGAGGCAGCTAAGTTTAGCTATCGAACGGGCATGGCCGCCAAGCTATTCCTGTCTGAAAGCAATCCTGCCGGCTCAGGGGTCGCAGGTGGCGCCCACGTTCCAGGGTGCGCCGAGGATGAAGGGCTTGGCGTCCCATTTGGCCCAGGTGCGCGGATCGGTAAAATCAATCTCCGCCTGGGTGCTGAGAATGGCTACCACCAGCCAGGTGCCTTGGGCGAGGTCATAGCCATCGAAGGCGATATTGCCGCCGAGCAGGGTCTCGTTGATGGTGGCGCTCGCGAAATCGGTCGAGCGCAGATAGAGCTCGGCTGGATCGAGATCCGCCGAGGTTGCTCGCAGGTATACCTCGACGCCTGGAGTCAGATCGGCTGTGTAGCGATCATAGCGACTGAAGACAAAGAAGCGCGAGTTGGCGATATTCGCCGCGCTGCCATCGCCGCTCTGGTTGACCAAGAGGACATAGAGGTCATAGTCGTAGGCGCCGTCGCGGTCATCGTCGCTGTTGGCGCCCCGGATGGTGACCAGCAGCTGATCGAAGGGGTTGTTGACCGTAACCCCGGCCTGAGGCCCTGGGCCGACCGCGCCGAAGACATTGGCGGTACCGTCG
>JAFGTZ010000355.1 GCA_016938795.1 Chromatiaceae bacterium
CGCAGGCAGCGGTCGATGAAAGTAAAAGCCCTGCACATAGTCGCAGCCCATGCCGCGCAGATACTGGAACTGCGGCTCGTTTTCCACCCCTTCGGCAATGACCTGCAAGTCCATGGCGCGCGCCATGCTGCACACCGCCGAGACGATGGCGCGGCTGTCGTGGCGCTTGTCGAGTCCATCGACGAATTCACGGTCGATCTTGAGCGTGCTCACCGGCAGGCGCAGCAGTTGCGCGAGCGAGGAATAGCCGGTGCCGAAGTCGTCCACCGCGACCCTCAGCCCCAGATCGGCCAGTTGTTTGAGCACGCTGAGGTTGAAGATGACATCGCTCATGAGCGAGGTCTCGGTCAGCTCCAGCACGATGCGCTTGGGGTCGGCCTTGAACTCCAGCAGCGAGTCGCGGCAGCTCTCGACCAGCGAGGCGTCGTTGAGCTGGCGCGCCGAGACATTCACGCTCACATAGGGCGCCTGTTCGCCAAAACGCGCGCGCCACCCGGCCTCGGCGCGGCAGGCCTCGCGAAACACCCATTTGCCGATGGGCACGATGGACCCGCTCATCTCGGCGATGGGGATGAAGTGCGCGGGTGAAATCTCACCCTCGCGTGGAATCCAGCGGATGAGCAATTCGGCGCCGCGGATGAGCTGGCTCTCGGTGCCGAGAATGGGCTGAAAGCGCACCTGAAGCTCGCCCCGCTCGATGGCCAGGCGCAGCCCGTTGGTGATGTCGAGTCGCTTGCGCGCCTGCTCGTGAATCTCCTCGCTGAAGAAACGCCAGCCGTCGCGTCCCTGTTCCTTGGCGTTGTACATGGCTGCATCGGCATCGCGTAGCATGTCATCGGCGTTGTGCGTAGTGCCATGGCCAATGGCCACCCCGATGCTGGCGGTCGCGAACAGGTGGTGACCCTGTAGCTCGACCGGCTCGCGCAGCAGGTCGGTGAGCCGGTCGGCGAGCGTGGCCATGGCGTTGGGGCTCTCGACCTGATCGCAGAGCACCACGAACTCGTCCCCTCCGAGCCGGCCCACGGTATCGCCCGGGCGCACCCGAATGATGAGCCGATGGGCGAGGTTCTTCAGCAGCGCATCGCCGACGCTATGGCCGTGGCTGTCGTTGATGAGCTTGAAGCCGTCGAGATCGATAAAGAGCAGCGCGACGTTATGTCCCTGACGGCGCGAGCGTTGCAGGGCGCGGGTGAGGCGCTCGTGGATGAGCGCGCGGTTGGGCAGGCCGGTGAGCTCGTCGTGGGTGGCGCGCCAGATGAGTTCGTCCTCGGCAATCTTGCGCTCGGTGATGTCGCGCAGGGTGATGACCATGGCCGCCTCGCCCTCGATGGTGCAGCGCGAGATGGAGATTTCGGCGGGAAAGGGCGCGCCATCCTTGCGATAGCCGCTGATTTCGGCGCGTCGCCCAAGATGCGGCGCCGCGCTCTCGGCGTCGCGGAAGAAGGTCTGCACCTGCTCGACATGACGCTGGCGAAACTGCGGCGGAACCAGCTCATGCACCAGGAGCCCGAGCATCTCCTCGGAGCTGTAGCCGAAGAGATCGCAGGCGCGGCGATTGGCCTCGATGATCAGGCCGCGTGCGTTGACGGCAAGCACCGCCACGTCGGCCATGGCGAGGATCTGATCCGAACTGGCGCCTTGACCCGTGCGCAGCGATCGACTGTCGAGACAGGCCAGGGTGTAGCCGCGCGCGGCGCCATCGACGCGCCAGCTTGGCTCGGCGACCACGTGCAGACGCTTGAGCGCGCCATTGCCCAGGCGCGCGGTGAGGGCGCCATGCCATTCGGCGTGATGTTCCAGCCACTCGGCGATGCCGTCGAGCGCCTCGGGCCGTTCCCAGAGGTTTCCAACCGGGTCGCCTGGGCGGATGGCCGTCTCGTCGAGCGCCCAGAGGCGCAGCAGGGTGCGATTGACATATTC
>JAFGTZ010000356.1 GCA_016938795.1 Chromatiaceae bacterium
CACCTGCTCGGGACGCAGCAGGGGGTTGATTGGCACAAAGACGCCGCCTGCATGGGCGGCGGCAAAGAGGGCATGCACGGCCTCGGGGCGCTTCTCAAGCCAGACCGCGACCCGCTCGCGCCGCCCGAGCCCAAGCGCGAGCAGGCGTCGCGCGCCGCACTCGACGGCCTCGGCCAGGGTGGCGTAATCCTCGGTCTGGTTGCGATGCACCAGCGCCGGGGCCCTGGGTGTGCGGTGGGCGCTGTCCAGAATCAGCGCGCTGAGCGAGTCACTCATACCTCGGGTTCTCCGTGCGCGGCCAGCCGATGCAGGATGACACCCTTGTGCGGATCGAAAAAGACCAGCAGATCGGTGCCAGGGATGGGCGTGATCTGGATGTAGGAGCTGGCGCCAAAGAGCCCATCCTGACGCGAAAAATCGCGCACCCCGCGCGGATAGAGCGCGGATCGACCCAGATCGGAGAAATCGTTCTCGATGCGCCACTCGCGACCCTCGGCGCTGCGCCACAGGCGTTGCTCGTCGTATGACCACCACAGATAGTCGCCATTGACTGGATCATAGCTGAGCACCTGGTTTTCGATGGTGTATTGAAAACCGAGCGGATCGCGCACGCCGGGCGGCGTCACCCGATCGAGCAGCTCGCGTTCGCCGTTTGCGAACAGCTTGGCGAACTCGCCCCGATTCTTGCTGAAGCCGCCGGGGCCGATGAGGATTTCATGGCGCAGCGGATTGTAGAGCAGCCGGGCGCGATGGCCATTGGTGTAGAGCCGCCCGAGATAGTCCCACTGGGTGGCATCGGGGCGCAGGCTCCACAGTCGCCCCTCGAAGGGTTTGCCTTTGGCGAGTCCTTCGGCGGTTGGTTCGATCAGGGGGGGCATGCGTCCCTTGGTCGATCCGGGCAGTACCGCGATGAAGGCCGCCTGTTCGGGGAACCATTCGAAGGCATAATCGCCGATTTGTCCGATGGATGTCTGGCCAATGCCCAGGCCCCAGTCCTCCCACTTCACCTCGGTCTCGCCGGCCAGATAGGGCGCGATGGGGGCGCGGCGAAAGCGTCCCACCTCGCGCCGTTTCTCGCCCCAGTAGGCGGGCGGCCAGTAGAGCATGCCATCAACGAGCATGAGCCGATCAAAGGGGCGGCGGTTGTTCGAGCAATCCCAGCCCCAGGGCATGCTCACCACATGCCAGCGCAGCTCGGCGTCGAGCCAGACGAGCTTTTTCTCGCCGCGATCCCGCATCAGCAGCGCCCAGAAGGAGCCGCTCGCGGGGTCGTACTCGAAGGAATCCATCCAGCCGTTGCCGTAGGTGGCGCGGTTCATGTAGCCGCCATCCTCGGCGCAGAAGCGCACCTGCATGAAGTTCAGCGCATGGCGCTTGCCATCCGGGGTCTGGGTGGCGACATAGCGCCATTCTCCGGGGCGCAGCTCGGCGCCAATCTCGACCAGACGCGAAGGGCTTGGGGGCGTGACCTTTGGCGTCTCGGTACGCGGCCCGGAGCCGGTCTTGATGAGTCGGGGCGTTTCGGCAACCGTGGGGGCTGGAAGGGCGGAAGCGGCTGGAGCGACGGCGCGGGGTGCCGGGCGCGCGTCGTGTCGATAGAGCAGCGGCATCTCAGTGACGGTGTTGAGCCAGAGGATGACGCCATGGTCGTCCATGGGTACCGCCACCAGCTGGGCATGGGGACCGAAGGGCCACTCGGCGGCGCTCCACTGTCTGGCCAGGCGCCAGGTATCGCGCTCCGGGTCGTAGGCGTGGAGTTCGCGTGCATCGCGGCGCAGCACCAGATAGTCGCCGCTCACGGGATCATGGGTCAGGCTGGTCGAGGAGACGCCGAGATCGAAAGGCGCCGGCGCCACGCGGTGAATCCGCCCCGAGGCGTCGATGCGCTCCAGGACGCGGGGCGTTTGATTGCCGCCGGCGATGAGCATGTCGTGGCTCACCCCGTTGTAATGGGCAAGCGCGCAGTAGCCATGTACGGGCGATGCGCCCAGAGCTGTCCACTGCTGCCCGTCGAAGGCGTGGCGCTGATGATGGTCGCTGCCGCCGCCGGCGCCCTGAACGCCGATCAGACGCCCGAGATCGCGATGCCAGTCCATGGCGATATAGCTCTTGAGCGGGGCGCTCCCCAGACGCTCCCAGCGCGCGCCCTCGATCTGGTAGCGATAGAGGGTGGAGCCCGAGAGGTGGTAGTAGTGGCCGCCTTGCCAATCGAGCGCGGTGCGTCCGTACATGTGGCCATAGGCCTCATAGGCGGGCGGCGCCTGCTCGCCCGCGATGGGCAGAATCTCCCAGGCGTTGCGCTCGGCGTCGTAGCGCAGAAAGCGCTTGTGTTTGCGCAGCCCCATGTAATAGAGCTGCTGGCGGCTTGGATCCCAGTGGCCGCCATCGGTCCAGCCGAGAATGTCGAGCGTGCCGCCGCTGCCGTCGGCATTGCGCGCCACTCGCGCAAGTTGCGGGAAGCCACTGTAGCCTTCGGGCAGGGCGGCGGGCAGCTCGATGAAGGCGCCAGGCGCCAGGGCTGCGGCGCGCTCGGCGAGTTCATGGGCGTGCATGGCGTGCGCCGGGCAGAGGGCCAGGGCGAGGAGCAGCGTGCGTGCGGCCTGCTGGCGGTTGACAGTCAATGGCATGGCGTGTCCTCCAGACAGCTGTGGGATCTGTGATGACGCCTGCTCGGCGAGCTTCAGGGCCGCAGGCGTTGCAGACGCTTGCGCAGAAACACGGACTCGGGATTGGCTGCGATGCCCTGTTCGAGAATGGCAAGGGCCTCCGCCTCACGCCCTTCAAGGGCGAGCAGCCGGCTGAGTCCGGCATAGGCCTTGTCCAGGTCGGGGTCTGCGTCGATGGCCAGGCGATAGGTCAGATCGGCGGCGATAGGCTCGCGCAGCCGTGCCAGCAGTTCGGCCTTTTGGAGCAGCAGCTCGGCATGCAGCAGACAGCCAGGCGTTGAGCGATCAAGCACATAGTCGAGATCGCTCACCGCCTCGCGCCAATGCGCCTGACGCTGCGAGGCGTCGCGCGCGCGCTGTCCGCGGCTCGTCCAGATCAGCGCCCAGCAGTAATGATGTATCGAGCGCGCGCAGCCGCTTGTCTCGACACGTTCAAGCCAGTCGGTCATCTCGGGTGAGGCCGCGCGCGTGGCCGGATTGGGGCGGATCACCGGGGCGGGTGTATGCAGACACCAGGACGGTAAGGGGGCGAGTTCGTTCAGGCTGGCATGGGGGTTGCCGGCCAGCAGCGGGGCGCTCAGCGCAAGCAGGGCGAGAGCGCCGAGAAGCCGTGCCGCTTGGTGGTGAATGAACACATGCATCAGATCGCTCCGGGTTGCGGGGAGTTCAAGGCTGCGCGAGCGCGCGCCGGCGTCGGGGAAGAGGCTGAAAACGCTCGGGCGGGCGCGCCTCGCTCAGGGTGTCGCGCGCGCCCTCCTCGCACTCGCGACGCAGGATGACGCTGAGTGCGATGAGCGCATAGAGCAGTTCGAAATAGGCGACATCGAGAAAGGCGCCGGCCACCAGATAGCCGATGAGCGAGACGCGGATGGCCCAGGCGTACTCGGCGAGCCAGCCGCGCTGCGGGTCGCTGCGCAGTTGTCGGCGGATGCGCCCCAGGGTGCCGAAGGTGGCGCCGATGAGCAGCAGAAAGATGCTCAGTCCGACAAAGCCGTGCTGTCCGAGCATGGCGAAATAAATACTGTGCGGCGAGAGCACATGACGCCAGGCGCCTTCAAAATTCGCATAGCGCACCCACCAGTCATAACCCATGCCGCCGTTATTGAAGCCCATGCCGGTCAGCGGGCGCTCCAGCGCCATGTTCAGATTGGCGCCCCAGGCCTGAATGCGCTGCATGGCCGAGCGATCCTCCTCGAAGTTCTCGATGGTGCTCCAGCGCTCCATGAGTCGCTCGGGCGCGCTGATGCCGATCACGCCGACAACGAGGATGGCGAGCGAGGCCATCAGCACCTTGTGGCGCATGCGCACAAAGAGCAAGGGCGCGATGGCGACCAATCCAAGGAGCGCCCCGCGCGAATAGGTCACCAGAATGGCCAGGGCGGTGAGCCAGAAGACGCCGTAGAGACCCCAGCCGATGAGGCGGGAGTGACGCTCGATCAGCGGCCAGCCGAGCCGCGCCCAGCGCTGATGAAAGGCGCGCGCGCTGACCAGAATGAGCGGCAACACCATGATCATGGCCACGCCGATGAAGGTATTGCCTTCGAGAAAGGAGTTCGGTGGCCCCATCACCATGTGCTGACCGCCGGTGAGAATGGCGAAGAGCCCGCCCTTGAAGCCGTAAAAGGCCACTGAGCCCGTGATGACGAGCAGCAGCCAGAGAATGCGTCGCTCGCCCCAGATCAGCAGCGGCGTGATGAAGGTCAGCAGCAGGATTTTCATCAGATGCACCCAGTAGCTCCAGGCGCCGGCGGGATTGACCGCGAAGGTTGAACTCAGGGTGACGGCGGCGACAAAGAGGGTGAGCAGCAGCATCTCGCGTGTGAGGGGCAGGGCGCGTCGCTCGCGCGCGAGCAGCAGACCGCTGAGGGTGGCGCCGCCGATGAGCATGGCCACGGGGAAGGTGGTCATGAAGCCCCAGGCGAGTTTGTGCGGCGCCATGAGTCCGATCCAGAACCAGGCCAGCACGCCAATCCAGGGGCGCCAGAGGATGACCGGCAGGAGTCCGCAGACAATGGCCAAGAGAAGCAGATCGCGCATGGCGGCGGCGCTCAGTCGAGACCGCGCGGCAGGGCCGGCGCCCGGGCCCGCGCCGCCAGGCGCGCGGCGAGCAGCCGGCCGGTTTCCAGGGGCAGGCGCCAGCCGCTTGTCGGATCGGCGCGTAGCGCGGCGCCCAGGGCGCGCCAGTCGAGCGGCTTGCGGTGCGCCAGTCCATGCACTAGGTTTGCCGCAAGGGCCGCACGCGAGCGCCCGAGATGATCGAGCACATGGCGTCGTTGCGCCGGATCGAGTTCCAGCTCGCGCAGAATGGCGCGTGAGAGCCGGATGTAGCTTGAGACGAAGCTCAGGGCGCGTGCCGACCCCCAACTGGCGCTGTCGAAAATGTTCACACCCTCGCCCTCGCGCGCGAGCACCCGCGTGGAAAAGGCCACGCGCGCGAGCCGCTTGCACAGATGGAGTTTGAAGAGACGATCCTGTCCGTTATAGAGGCTGGTGTCGAAGCGCAGCCTCGGGCAGGCGCTGTAGCGATAGACCAGGGTCGAGGGGCCCATGATGTTGCTGCGGCGCAGCGCAAAGTCGAAGAAATCGCCGGCAAAGGCATGAATCTGGCGCTCGGGATCGACAAGCGGGTGTTGCCCGGGGCGCAGGTTCAGTGAGGCGTCGCGACTCCACCCAAAGCGCGTGGCCTCAATGCCGTAGCGTTGGCTGTCGGCAAAAAACAGATCGAAGGGGCCGGAAAGCGCCTTCAGCGCGGTATCAAGAAAGTCCGGCTCCCAGCCATCATCCGAGTCCATGAGCGCCACCAGCTCGGTGCCGGCGGGCAGATGGTCGAGCGCGGCGTTGCGGGCCGCGCCTGGACCGGCGTTCGGCTGGCGGATCAGGGTGAGCGAGGTGGCGGGCAGCGCGGCGACTTCGTCGCTGGCGGGCGCAGGCGAGCCATCATCAATGACGACGATGTGAATCCGGGCCGTGGTGCGCTGCGCCAGGATGGACGCGACACAGCGACGCAGAATGCCGCTACGGCGCTGATAGTAGGGAATGATGACCGCAATCGCTGGCTGGTGCATGGGCGCCTCCGCGATGAAACCAGGGTTGGCGGCGACCTGTGCGGGCGCGCGCCGGTTCTCCTTCCGCAAGTCTTGTTCGGACAGGTCTTGCCCACTGAAGCCAGCGCGGACGCCAACCTCATGAACCCATCCTCAAGCTCCAGCCGTTCCAGCCATCCTGCCGCGCCCCAGGTGTCGGTCATCATGCCCTGTCACAACGCGGGCGCCTTTATCGCCGAGGCCATGGCGAGCGTGCTCGGACAAGCGGGCGTGACGCTTGAGCTCATCATCATCGATGACGGCTCGACCGATGCCAGTCTTGCTGAGGTGCGCGCCGCCCAGGCCGGCCCCGGGGGCGCGCGCATCCGCCTCATCGAGCAGGCGAATCAGGGCGCGGGCGCGGCGCGCAATGCCGGACTGCGGGCCGCGCGCGGCGACTTCATCGCCTTTCTCGACGCCGACGACTGCTGGCTGCCGGGCAAGCTCGCCACCCAGATCGCCTATCTCGACGCGCACCCCGACATCGGCCTGGTCTATGCGCGCTGGCAGGTCTGGAAGGCCGATGCGGCGGGCCGCTTCCAGTGGCCGCCCGAACTCGATGCCCGCACCGCCCCGACCTCCATGCCCGGCATCGTCGCCGAGCGCTCGGGCTGGCTTTATAACCGGCTGCTGTTCGGCTCGCTCTTGCACACCATCACCGTGGTCGCGCGCCGCTCCCTGATCGAGCGACTCGGCCCCTTCGATGTGAGCCTCAAGCGCGGTCAGGATTACGACTACTGGCTGCGCGCCTCGCGCGAAACCGAGATTCATCAGCTCGACCGTGTCATGGCCCTCTATCGCATTCACGCAGGGGGCTGCCTCACCAAATGGCCCGAGCGCAACTATGAACTCCTGGTACTCGACCAAGCGCTGGCGCGCTGGGGAGCGCGTGGGCCGATGGGCGAAATAACCCCGGCCTCGCGCATTCGTGCGCGCCGCGCGGCCATTGCCTTTGATTTTGCCTATTTCCAATACTGGCATGGCAGCCGTCGCCTGGCGCTTCGCTCCATTGCAACCGCGCTGCGTCTTCGGCCATTTCAGCGCGCCTTCTGGAAATACG
>JAFGTZ010000051.1 GCA_016938795.1 Chromatiaceae bacterium
AACCACAAAGGCGCAAAGGACACAAAGCCTTGGTCTTTCAACCTTCGTGTTCTTCGCGCACTTTGCGGTTCAATCATCTGCCCGCACAGCCGCCTAGCTCACCTTGCCGCAGCACTGCTTGTACTTCTTGCCCGAACCGCAGGGACAGGGTTCGTTGCGACCGACCTTGCGCCCGTCGCGCACAAAGGGCTGGTGGGCCTCATCGCCCTCGCCTGGCTCGCGCTCCTCGGCGACGCCCGGCTCGGCCTCGGGCGCGGCGGCGCCGAGTCCGGCAAAGGGTTCGTGCTTGAACTCGAAGTCGCGTTCGCGCGGCGCCTCGGGCGCAAGGCCCGCGAGCGGCTCGGCATCGGTGCGCACCTGGAGCTTCGCGAGGGTGGAGACCACCTCGCGCTTGATGGCATCGAGCATGGCCGAGAACATCTCGAAGGCCTCGCGCTTGTACTCCTGCTTGGGGTTCTTCTGCGCATAGCCGCGCAGATGGATGCCCTGGCGCAGATAGTCCATGGCGGCCAGATGCTCCTTCCACTGGGTGTCGAGCGTCTGAAGCATGATGCCCTTTTCGACCTGGCGCATGGCCTCGGCCCCGATGAGTTCTTCCTTCTCGGCCTGACGCGCGATGAGGGTATCGCGGATGCGCGCGCGCAGGCTGTCCTCGTGCAGACTGTCGTCGGCCTCCAGCCACTGGGCAATGGGCCAGTCGCCACCGAAGGATTCGACGAGCGCTGTCTCAAGACCGGGCACATCCCACTGTTCGTCGAGACTCTCGGGCGGGATATGGGTGTCGATGAGGCGGCTCAAGACATCGTCGCGCATGGCGGCGACGGTCTCGGAGACATCGGCGGCGTCCATGAGCTCGCGGCGCTGGCGATAGATGACCTTGCGCTGGTCGTTGGCCACGTCGTCGTATTCGAGCAACTGTTTGCGAATGTCGAAGTTGCGACCCTCGACCTTGCGCTGGGCGTTCTCGATGGCCTTGGTCACCCAGGGGTGTTCGATGGCCTCGCCGCGCTGCATCCCGAGCCGCTTCATCATGTTGCCCACGCGCTCCGAGGCGAAGATGCGCATGAGGTTGTCTTCAAGCGAGAGATAGAAGCGCGAGGAGCCGGGGTCGCCCTGACGGCCCGAGCGACCGCGCAGCTGGTTGTCGATACGGCGCGACTCGTGGCGCTCGGTGCCGATCACATGCAGACCGCCGGCGGCCAGCACCTGCTCATGGCGGCGCTGCCACTCGGCGCGGAGGGCCTCGACGTCGGCCTCGGGCCCGGCCTCTTCGAGTTCGGAGTCGAGATTGCCGCCAAGCACGATGTCGGTGCCGCGACCAGCCATGTTGGTGGCGATGGTCACCGCGCCCGGTCGCCCGGCCTGGGCCACGATGCCCGCTTCGCGCTCGTGCTGCTTGGCGTTGAGCACCTCGTGCGGAATCTTTTCCTTGGTGAGCAGCTGGTCAATGAGTTCCGAGATTTCAATGGAGACCGTCCCGACCAGCACCGGCTGACCACGCTCGACGCAGTCGCGAATGTCGGCAATGATGGCCTCGTATTTCTCGTCCTGGCTGAGATAGATGAGGTCGCCGCGATCATCGCGAACCATCGGCTGATTGGTGGGGATGACCACCACCTCCAGCCCGTAGATCTGCTGGAACTCGTAGGCCTCGGTATCGGCGGTGCCGGTCATGCCCGAGAGCTTGGGATAGAGCCGGAAGAGATTCTGGAAGGTGATGGAGGCGAGCGTCTGGTTCTCGGGCTGGATGGGCATGCCCTCCTTCGCCTCGATGGCCTGGTGCAGACCCTCCGACCAGCGCCGCCCCGGCATGGTGCGCCCGGTAAACTCATCGACGATGATGACCTGGCGATCACGCACGATGTAATCGACGTTTTTCTGAAAGAGCGCATGGGCGCGCAGCGCCGCGTAGACATGGTGCATGAGTGCGATGTTGGCCGAGTCGTAGAGACTCTCGCCCTCGCCGAGCAACCCGATCTCGCCGAGCATCTGCTCGACATGCTCGTGCCCTTCCTCGCTCAGATAGACCTGGCGCAGTTTCTCATCGACCGAATAATCGCCGGGACCAAAGTCGGGCTGGCCTTCCTCATTGGTGATGGGCGCCTGACGACTCAGACGCGGGATGAGGGTGTCGATCCGGGTATAGAGTTCGACATTGCCATCCGAGGGGCCGGAGATAATGAGCGGCGTGCGCGCCTCGTCGATGAGGATGGAATCGACCTCGTCAACGATGGCGTAGAAGGGATCACGCTGCGCGCGCTGCTCGGCGCTGAAGGCCATGTTGTCGCGCAGATAGTCGAAACCGAATTCGTTGTTGGTGCCGTAGGTGATGTCGGCGGCATAGGTCTCGCGCCGGGTGCAGGGGCGCAGATGACGGTGCCCCTCGCCTGGCGCGGGCTCAAAGTCGGGGTCGAAGCGATAGGAGGCCGCATCCGGCCCCAGTCCGCCCGAGGAATTGATGACGCCGACCGAGAGACCCAGAAAGTGATAGAGCCGCCCCATCCAGGCCGCGTCGCGCCGCGCCAGATAGTCGTTGACCGTGACCACATGTACGCCCTTGCCGGGCAGCGCGTTGAGATAGGCCGCGAGCGTGGCCACCAGGGTCTTGCCTTCGCCGGTGCGCATCTCGGCAATCTTGCCCGAGTGCAGCACCATGCCGCCCACCATCTGCACATCGAAATGACGCATGCCGAGCACGCGCCGACCGGCCTCGCGCACCACGGCGAAGGCCTCGGGCAGCAGTGCGTCGAGTTCGGCGCCGGCGGCAAGGCGCTCGCGAAACTCGCCGGTCTTGGCCGCGAGCGCCGCATCGGAGAGCTGCGCAAGCTCGGGCTCCAGGGCGTTAATCGTCGCGACCGATTTCATCAGGGTCTTGACCAGGCGCTCGTTGCGGCTGCCGAAGACCTTCTTGAACAGTTTTGTGACCATCGGATTGCGTCAGGGATCCATGAAGGGATAAATCTGCGAATTGTACCGAATTCGCTCTGCGCCGAGGAGAAAAAGCCCAGCTTGGTCGCCGAAGGGCTGAGCCGAACGGGGAGCGCCTAGCGAACGCCCGCCTCATGCTCCGCAACGGCGCAGACCGCCATGAACCTTAGCCGGCCCGTTCGCCAGGCACCGCCGCCAGGGTCGTTGGACGCGGGGTCGAGTCCAGATAAGTCAGCGGATCCTGAGTCTTGCCATCGCGCAGCACCTCGAAGTGCAGATGCGCCCCGGTGGCGAGGCCCGAACTGCCGATCTTCCCGATCTGCTCGCCCTTGCGCACGCGCTGCCCCACCTGCACCAGATTGGCATCATTATGGGCATAGCGGGTAACCAGACCATTGGCATGGCGGATGTCGATGACCCGGCCATAGCCCTTGCGCCAGCCGCTGAAGTCCACCACGCCATCGGCCACCGCCAGAATGGGCGAGCCGCGTTTGGCGGCGAAGTCCACACCGGCGTGGAACTGGCGCGTTTTACGAATGGGGTGGATGCGGTATCCGTAGGGCGAGGAGATGTAGCCCGAACGCACCGGCCAGACGGGCGCCAGGGCCAGGGCGCGGAGGTTGCGCTGAGAGAGGCTCGCTTCCAGACGTTCGAGCTTGCGCGAACGATCCTCGATGAGATCTATCATGTTGCCCAGCTCGCTGACCAGCTCCTTGATGGTGTAGTCGCGTACCGGGCCATTGCCTGGACCGCCCTGGGGCGGTGGGGCGCTGAAGTCAAAGTCGTCGCTGTCGAGCCCGGACATCTTCACGAGACGCTCGCCGAGCGCGTTTAGACGCAGCAGTTCGGATTGCATTTCGCCAAGGCGCGCCACCAGGACATCGACATCGGTGTCGGGCGCTGAGGCGGGCAGGACGGATTGGGAGGGGGGAAGAGCAGGGTCAGGCGGGAGATGGGATTGAGAGAGGGTGTCGGTGGATGTTCGCTCGGCAAGATTCCATTGGCTGGCGGCCCAGACGCCAAGACCCGCTCCGGCGAGCATGACGACGGCAACCGATAGTCGCGCCAGGGGCGCATGTCGGCGAACGGCTTTTCTTCGATCGAGGTGATGCATCGTGGAACTCTGCAAGTGGACTCGGATCCTGAAGAGCCGGATTTATACTATGGAGAGGCTCAGAGGGGAGCCTAAACCTTATAAAAAATGATGCAGATCAATTGCAGACCATAAAAGATGGCATATTTCATGACACAGCAACATAACCGCCCGCCCCTGTCACTGAGAGGCATCGCCGACTTGCTAGACCGCCATCCGCTGCTGCGTGAACCCCTCGCGCGCGAGCGCCAGGCCCGCGAGCTGCTGGTTCTGGTGTGCGAGCGGATTCCCGCCGACATGGCCATGCACTGTCTGGAGGCGCGTCTGAACCAAGGCACCCTGAGGCTCCTGTTCGACTCGCCCGCCTGGACGACCCGCGCGCGCTTTCTCGCGCCGGATCTGATACGCGCCCTGGGGCGTCCTGATATTGCCCGGGTGGAGTGTCGCGCCACCCTGCCCCGCCCAGAGGCTGCACCATGCCACCCAGCGCCCCAGGCTCGCGGCCTCAGCGCCAAGGCTGCCGCGCATCTGCGCGCGGCGGCGCTGGACATCGAAGACGCCTCGCTCGCCGCAGTCCTGCGCCGCCTGGCCAGTCGGCACCGCCCCGAGGAGCCCTAGCTCAAAGCGCAATCACGGGCTGCGGATAGAGAATGGGCGCGGCGGCAGAGTCCTCGAAGACCACTTCTTCCCAAGCGCTCGCATCGGCGAGCAGGGTGCGCAACAGCTGATTGTTCAAGGCATGACCAGACTTGTAGGCGCTAAAGGCGCCGATGAGGGTATGGCCAAGCAGATAGAGGTCGCCAATGGCATCGAGGATTTTGTGGCGCACAAACTCATCCTCGTAGCGCAAGCCTTCCTCGTTGAGCACCCGGTATTCATCGACCACCACGGCATTGTCCAGGCTACCGCCAAGGGCCAGACCGTTCTGTCGCAGGGTCTCGATATCCTTGAGAAAACCAAAGGTGCGTGCACGACTCAGTTCGCGCACGAAGGAGGCCGTGGAGAAATCCACGCAGGCGCGCTTGGCGCGTGCATGAAAGGCCGGATGATCGAAGTCGATGGAAAAATCGATCCGAAAACCGTCATAGGGGGTGAAGCGCGCGAACTTCTCGCCCTCGCGCACCTCGACAGCATGCTTGATGCGAATGAAGCGCTTCGGACGCGGCTGTTCGGCAAGCCCGGCATCCTGGAGCAGGAAGACGAAAGGCGCAGCGCTGCCATCCATGATGGGCACCTCGGGACCACTGAGTTCGACGATGACGTTGTCGATGCCCAATCCGGCCAGGGCCGAGAGCAGATGCTCGACCGTGGAGACCCGGGTGTCATCCTGAATGAGCGTGGTCGAGAGGCGCGTATCGCCCACGTTGAAGGCTGTGGCACGAATCTCGACCGGCGGATCGAGATCCATGCGATAGAAGCGGATGCCGGTGTCGGGCGCGGACGGACGCAGCGTGAGGGTAACCTTCTCGCCGCTGTGCAGGCCCACTCCCGTGGTCTGAATCGCGTTCTTTAGGGTGCGTTGCTTGAGCATGATGTGGTGGTCCCCTCGACTGCACGGCGGCTGGCGGCCTTCCCTGCCGGCTGATGTCGGTACCGCACGTATTCCGTGGAGCCTCTCTCCCGCCGGAACCACGTTCGTTGTCCTGTCCTGGAATCTGTTCAGGCGCCAAGCCGGAAATCAGGCGCTTGCCGATAGCTTAGGGTTTTCCCGCATCTTTATCAAGCTCAATATCATTTCCAAAAGAACGCGATTGTTTTAAAAAGGGTTTTAAAACCCTTTTCGACCCACATCAATCGGCCTGACGACGCAGAAAGGCCGGAATGTCGAGATACTCGAGATCGCTCTCGTCAACCGCCTCGGCGCCTCCCCCGGCGGCACGCTTGCGCGCGATGGCGGGACGCTCCATGGCGCGATAATCCGGCTGCCCGTCCGCGCCGCCATCGCTCGGCACCAGACGCAGCGGCTGCTCACCCGGGACCGGGCGCTTGCTGGTAGTGCGCCGCTCACCCAGTCCGGTGGCCACCACGGTCACGCGCAGCTCATCCTCCAACTCCGGATCCACCACGGTACCGATGACCACGGTGGCATCGTCATCGGCGAATTCGCGCACGGTATCACCGACCTCGGTGAATTCACCGATGGTCTGGTTCATGCCCGCCGTGATGTTGACCAGAATACCGCGCGCCCCGGCCAGATCGATATCCTCAAGCAGCGGACTGCGGATGGCGGCCTCGGCGGCCTCACGGGCGCGATTCTCGCCGCGCGCCGAGCCGATGCCCATCATGGAAACACCCATATCGGACATGACCGCCTTGACGTCGGCAAAGTCCACGTTGATCAGACCCGGACGGGTGATGAGTTCGGCAATGCCCTGGGTGGCGTTGAGCAGCACGTCATTAGCCGCGCTGAAGGCGTTCAGCAGTGTCATATCCTTACCAAGCACCGCCAGCAGCTTGTCGTTGGGAATGGTGATCAGCGAATCGACATTCTTGGCCAGCTCGGCGATACCCAGATCGGCCACGCGACGACGCTTCTCGCCCTCGAAGGAAAAGGGCTTGGTGACCACCGCCACAGTGAGGATGCCAAGCTCCTTGGCCACCTCGGCCACCACCGGCGCCGCGCCCGTGCCGGTGCCGCCGCCCATGCCGGCGGTAATGAAGACCATGTCGGCGCCCTCGAGCGCATCCGAGATGCGCTCGCGATCATCCTGGGCAGCGGTGCGCCCCACCTCGGGATCGGCGCCCGCGCCCAGCCCTTTGGTGATGCCCGCACCCAATTGCAGGATGGTCTTGATGCTGGAATTCTTGAGCGCCTGGGCATCGGTGTTGGCGCAGATGAAATCCACGCCCTCAATGGTGGATGCGGCCATGTGATTGACGGCATTGCCGCCACCTCCGCCGACACCAATGACCTTGATGACCGCGTTTTGGGTGTGAGTATCCATCAATTCGAACATCGCTCGGTCTCCTCTTGTGCCTGAATCAGCAACGCTGTAAATCCACGTGATCGCATCCACCCGGATGCCATCCCCCCCCGACGAGGCCCGGCGCATGCGCGCCGACGCCCAAGACCCTTGCACCCTGATCCGCCGACCATCCCGGCAGACGCGGCGTCCCGAGTGCGTGATTACTTAAAAATTGCCCTGAAACCAGCTGCGCATGCGCGACCAGGTTCCCTTGACGCCCCGCGACCTGGCCAGTTCGGGGCCATGCATGTCGCGGTGCTGACGGGCATACATCAGCAGGCCCACCCCCGTGGAATGGGCCGGATTGTTCACTACATCGGGCATGCCAACGACATGCTGCGGAAGCCCCACGCGCACCGGCATCTGGAACACCGACTCGGCCAGATCCACGATGCCCTCGATGCGGGCGCTGCCCCCGGTGAGCACCACTCCGCCGGCCACGAAATCCTCAAGACCGCTGCGACGCAGCTCGTTGCGCAACAGCTTGAACAGCTCCTCATAGCGCGGTTCGATCACCTCGGCCAGATGCTGGTGGGTAAACTCACGCGGCGGACGTTCGCCGATGCTCGGCACCTCAAAGGTTTGCTCATGCCCGATGAGACGCGCGAGCGCGCAGCCATGCTCAAGCTTCACCGCCTCGGCATACTGGGTTGGGGTGCGCAAGGCCACCGCGATATCGTTGGTCACCTGATCCCCGGCGATGGGAATGACCGCCGTGTGCCGAATCGAGCCATCGGTAAAGACCGCCAGATCCGTGGTGCCGCCGCCGATATCGACCAGACAGACCCCCAGCTCCTTCTCATCCTCGCCGAGCACCGCATAGCTCGAACTGAGCTGCGAGAGCACCAGATCGTCCACCTCAAGCCCGCAGCGGCGGATACACTTGGTGACATTCTGCGCCGCGCTCATGGCGCCGGTGACGATGTGCACCTTGGCCTCAAGACGCACCCCGCACATGCCGATCGGCTCACGCACGCCTTCCTGATGGTCGATGATGAATTCCTGCGGCAGGATGTGCAGGATCTTCTGGTCGGCCGGAATGGCCACGGCGCGCGCCGAGTCGATGACCCGGTCCACATCGGCCTGGGTCACCTCGCCTTCCTTCACGCCGGTCACGCCATCGGAGTTGAGGCTGCGCACATGGCTGCCTGCAATGCAGGCATGCACCGCGTGGATATCGCAGCCCGCCATCAGCTCGGCCTCCTCGACCGCGCGCTGAATCGACTGCACCGTGGATTCGATATCGACCACCACGCCACGCTTGAGCCCGCGCGAGGGATGGGTGCCAATGCCGATAATCTCGATCTGGTCATCATCCTTCAGCTCGCCCACTAGCGCGGCGACCTTCGAGGTTCCGATATCCAGACCCACCAGCAGATTCTTGTCGTTACGTCGCGACATCCCGTTTTATCCTCGATTGCCGGAACGCGCGTCGCGCTCCGGGTTGGCGCGGGCCCTGGGGTCCGCGTCGGCTGACCATTGGACGGCAAAGCCGTTGCTGTAGCGCAGATCGACCACCTGAGGCAGTCCAGCGGCGAATTCGAGCTGGGGCGCGTTGGCGATGAAGCGCGCGAGACGCTCCTCAACCCGAGCGGTGCCCAGGCGCAGCTCGGTGCCCATGATGAGCCTGAGACGCCAATCCCCACGCGCATCTACCGCCAGCGTCTCGATCAGATGTCCGGCCAGCATCAGCTCATCGCGCCAGCGCAGATAGCGCTCGACCGCCTCAGGCGCACGCGCATCCTCGCCCATAAGACGCGGCAGTCCAGCGGGAATGGTGCCAACACGCGGACGAAACACCACCCCCTCGGCGGTCACCAGGCCATCGGCGTTCCAGCGCGCGATGGGCCGATGCTCCTCAACCTCGACCACCAGCCGGTCGGGCCAGACCCGGCGCAGACTGGCCCGCGCCACCCAGGCCAGCTCCTCGGTCGCCGCCTTGAGATCCAGCAGATCGGCGGTGAGAATGCCCCCATTGAGGCGCTCGCTCAGTGTCTGCTGCAAGAGCCGCGAGGAGTGATGATGCAGCTCGCCCTCGATGGCGATGAGGCGCACCGGCAGCAGCACCGGCTCCCAGCGAATCAGCATCCAGCCGCCGCCGACCATGGCCGCGAGCAGGGCCGAGCCGAGCCAGGCGCGCAGCAGGCGGCGACGCGCCTCGGCGACGGCGGCGCGCGAGGTGGCGGTGGAGCGACGACGTCTAGCCACGGTCGAGACTCGTCTCAAGAATGCGCCACACCAGGGCGTCGAAGTCCATGCCGAGCGCGCGCGCCGCCATGGGCACCAGGCTGTGATCGGTCATGCCGGGCACGGTGTTAACCTCCAGCAGAAAGGGCGCTCCATCCCCATCGACCATCAAATCGACCCGCCCCCAGCCGCTCGCCCCCAGCGTCTCGAAGGCCGCCAGCGCCAGCTCGCGCAAGGCGCGCTCGCGCGCCTCGTCGAGCCCGCAGGGACAGTGATAGCGGGTGGTGTCGGACTGATACTTGGCCTCGAAATCGTAAAAGAGACGCGGCGTCTCCAGCCGGATGAGCGGCAAGGCTTCGGCGCCCAGAATGGCGCAGGTGTATTCGCGCCCCGTGATCCAGCGTTCGGCGAGCACCAGGGCGTCGAAGGCACGCGCCGCGCGCCAGGCCTCGGCGAGCGCGGCGGTGCTTTCCACCCGCGCCATGCCGATGCTCGACCCCTCATGAACCGGCTTGATCATGAGCGGAAAGCCCAGCGCCTCGGCGGCGGCCAGATCGCCCGCGTCGCGCAACAGCACCGAATCGGCCGTGGGCAGACCGGCGCCGCGCCAGGCGAGCTTGCAGCGATGCTTGTCCATGCCAAGCGCCGAGCCGAGCACCCCCGAGCCGGTATAGGGCAGCCCCAGGGTCTCCAGCGCGCCCTGCACCTGACCGTCCTCGCCGCCGCGCCCGTGCAGCATGATGAAGGCGCGCGCATAGGCGCCCGCGCGCAGCACCTCCAGCAGATCCGGCCCCGGATCGACGGGGTGCGCATCGACCCCGAGCCGTTGCAGCGCGGCGAGCACCGCCGCGCCGCTTTTGAGCGAAATCTCGCGCTCGGCGGCCCGTCCGCCGAGCAGCACGGCCACCTTGCCGAAGCGTTCGGCGCTTGAGGTCATGAGGGTTCTCCGACGAGACGGCGCACCTCGGGCTCCAGCCGGATGCCCGTGGCGCGCTCCACGGTCTCCTGCACCAGCCCGATCAGCGCCACAATCTCCGCAGCGCTCGCTCCGCCCCGATTGATGATGAAATTCGCATGTCGCTCGGAGACCTCGGCACCGCCGAGCCGTCGCCCCTTGAGTCCCAGCGACTCGATCAGACGCCCGGCGTGATCGCCGGGCGGATTGCGAAACACCGAGCCGCAGCTCGGCTCGCCAATGGGCTGGGTGTGCGCGCGCGCGTCGAGCAGCGCGCGCATGCGCTCACGCGCGGCGCGCCCATCGCCGGGCTGGAGCGCGAACTCCGCGGCGAGAAACCACTCGCCGGGCGGCCCCTGCACCTCGCGATAGCCCACCCGAAATTCCTGTGGCGTGCGCTCGCGCAGCTGACCAGCGCGATCGAGGGTGAGCACCCGCCGCACCAGCGGCCAGGTCTCGCCGCCCCAGGCGCCGGCGTTCATGGCCAGGGCCCCGCCGATGGTGCCGGGGATGCCGGCCAGAAATTCGGCGCCGAGCAGATCGCGGCGCATGGCCTCGCGGGCGAAACGGGCGCAGGACACACCCGCCTCGGCCAGCAGCCTGGTGGCATTGAGCGCCTCCAGCCGGTTGAGGCAGCCGCTGGTGTGAATGACCGTGCCGGCAAAGCCCTCGTCCGGCGCCAGCAGATTGCTGCCGAGCCCCAGCCAGGCAAGCGGCTCCTCGGGCTCCAGCCGACGCAGAAAGGCGATCAGATCCTCGGCGTCCGCAGGCCGGTAGAACCGCCGCGCCGGCCCGCCCACGCGCCAGGAGGTATGCCGCGCGAGCGGCTCGTCAAGCCGCAGCTCGCCACGCAGGCCGCGCAGATCAAGCGCCGCGCCGCTCATAGTCCGGCCTCCAGCAGCGCCGGCAGGCGTGCGGCCAGGGCGCCGATGTCGCCCGCGCCGGCGAGCAGCAGGATGTCGCCATCGCGCAGCAGCCGGTCGAGCAGCGCCGGCGCCTCGTCGAGCTGCTCGGCAAACACCGGATCGACCTCGCCCCGGGTGCGGATGGCGCGACTCAGGGCGCGCCCGTCGGCGCCCGCGATGGGTTGCTCGCCGGCAGCATAGACCTCGCAGAGCACCAGCACATCGGCGCTGGAGAGCACCGCCACGAAGTCCTCGAACTGCTCCTGGGTGCGGCTGTAGCGATGCGGCTGAAACACCAGCACCAGACGCCGCCCCGGCCAGCCCTCGCGCGCCGCGCTCAGCACAGCGGCCAGCTCGCGCGGATGATGGCCATAGTCGTCCACGACCAAGAGGGCGCGATCGCGCGCATCGCGGATCTCGCTCGCCACAAAGCGTCGCCCCACGCCGGCAAAGTCGGACAGGGCGCGCGCGATGGACTCTTCCTCCACGCCCAGCTCCAGGGCCACGGTGATGGCGGCCAGGGCATTGAGCACGTTATGGCGGCCGGGCAGATTCAGGGTCAGCTCCAGCGGCCGGTCAAATTCGGCAGCCGTGACCCGAAAGGTGGTGCGCATGCCGCACTGGCGGATGTCGCTCGCGCGCACATCGGCCTCGGCGCAGGTGCCATAGGTGCGCAGCGGACGCGCCACCCGATCGAGCAGCGAGCGCACCTCGGGATCGTCGATGCAGAGCACCGCCAGCCCGTAGAAGGGCAGATGGTGCAGAAACTCCATGAAGGTGGCGCGCAACCGCTCGAAGTCGTTGCCATAGGTGCGCATGTGGTCGGCGTCGATGTTGGTGACCACCGCGACCATGGGTTGCAGATAGAGAAAGGAGGCATCGCTCTCGTCGGCCTCGGCCACCAGATACTTGGTGGTGCCAAGCCGTGCGTTGGCCCCGGCGCTGTTGAGCCGTCCGCCGATGACGAAGGTTGGATCGAGCCCGCCCTCGGCGAGGATGCTCGCGATGAGACTGGTGGTGGTGGTCTTGCCGTGGGTGCCGGCCACCGCCACGCCGTAATAGAAGCGCATCAGCTCGGCAAGCATCTCGGCGCGGCGCACGATGGGCAGACGCGCCGCGCGCGCGGCCTGAATCTCGGGGTTGGTCTCGTCAATGGCGCTGGAGACCACTACCGCGTCGGCCTCGCCGAGATGCGCGGCGGAATGACCGATGGCCACCTGCACCCCGCGCTCGCGCAACCGGCGCGTCACCTCGCCCTCGCGCAGATCGGAGCCGCTGACGCTGTAACCCAGGTTGGCCATGAGTTCGGCGATACCGCTCATGCCAGAGCCGCCAATGCCGACGAAGTGCAGCGCGCGCACCCGGCCCATGTTGGCGGCGGTATGGGTGAGATGGGCATTCATCGGCGGGCAAGCTCCAGACAGGCGTTGGCAATGGTCTCGGTGGCGGCGGGTCGCGCCAGGCCGCGCGCGGCCTCGGCCATGGCCAGGAGCCGCGCGCGCTCGCCCAACAGCTCGGCAAGCAGTTCGGCCAGGCGCTCAACGCTCAGATCGGACTGGATGATGAGCCGCGCCGCGCCGGCCTCGACCAGATAGGCGGCGTTGGCGCGCTGGTGATCATCCACCGCATGCGGAAAGGGCACCAGCACCGAGCCCACCCCGGCGGCGGCCAGCTCGGCCAGGGTCAGCGCCCCGGCGCGACAGACCACCAGATCAGCCCAGGCATAGGCCTCGGCCATGTCCTCGATAAAGGCGCTCACCTCGGCCTCGACCCCAGCGGCCGCATAGGCCGCGCGCGCCTCCTCCAGGGTGCGCTCGCCGGCCTGATGGCGCACCTGGGGACGCGCATCCGCGCTCAGACGGGCGAGCGCCGGGGCCAGCGTGGTATTCAAGGCCTGGGCGCCGAGCGAACCGCCGAGCACCAGCAGGCGCAGCGGACCGACCCGCGCCGCCCAGCGCGCGACCGGCGGCGGCAGCTCCAGAATGGCGCGGCGCACCGGATTGCCGCTCGGCTCGGCACCCCGTGCCGCCGGAAAGGTGCCCGGAAAGCCCTCGAAGACGCGCGTCGCCAGACGCGCGAGCCAGCGATTGGTGAGCCCCGGCACGCGGTTTTGCTCCTGAATCACCAAGGGCACCCCGAGCAGACGCGCGGCCAGCCCGCCGGGCGCGGCCACAAAGCCGCCCATACCGAGCAGAACGTCCGGGCGGCGCCGGCGCAGAATGCGCACCGACTGCGCCACCGCGCGCCCCAGACGCCAGGGCGCGCGCGCCAGGGTCGCGAGCCCCTTGCCGCGCACGCCGGAAAAGTCGATCCACTCCATCTCGAAGCCATGCGCGGGGGCAAGCCGCGCCTCCAGCCCCTGCCGGGTGCCGATCCAGAACACCTCGGCGCCCGCCGCGCGCAGCGCCTCGGCCACGGCCAGCGCCGGAAACACATGACCACCGGTGCCTCCGGCCATGATGCCTATGCACGCACCCATCGCGTCCTCCGTTGTGGTCCCGCCTCGGAGCGCGCCTCGCGCACCCGCGCATCGGCGCGCAACAGCAGGCCCATGGCCATGCAGGCGACGATGAGACTGTTGCTGCCATAGCTCAGAAAGGGCAGGGTCAGGCCCTTGGTGGGCAGAAGCCCCACATTGACCCCAAGGTTGATAAAGACCTGCAAGCCGATCCAGAGCCCGATCCCCTGCGCCACATAGGCCGCGAAGGGCAGCCCCAGCGACTCGGCGCGCCGCGCAATCTCGAAGGCGCGCCACACCAGGAAGACAAAGGCGCCGATCAGCACCAGCATGCCAATCAGGCCGAACTCCTCGCCCACCACGGCGGCGATGAAGTCGGTATGCGCCTCGGGCAGAAAGAACTGCTTCTGGATGCCATTGCCCAGCCCGACTCCGAGCCACTCGCCACGCCCGAAGGCGATGAGCGCCTGACTGAGCTGAAAGTCGGTATCGAAGGGATCATCGAAGGGATTGACGAAAGAGGTCACCCGCTCCAGGCGATAGGGCGAGAGATAGACCAGCGCGACCAGCCCGGCGCCCACCGCGCCAAGCAGCACGATGAAGGGCGCCAGACTGACCCCGCCAAGAAAGAGCAGCCCCATGACGGTGGCGATCATGACGGCGGTGGTGCCAAAGTCGGGCTCCTTGAGAATGAGCGCGGCGGCAAACCCCACCAGGATCATGGGCCGGATGAAGCCCGAGATACGGTTGGCGATGGACTCGGCATGGCGCACCAGATAGCCCGCGACATAAACCACCGCAAAGAGCTTCATGAACTCCGAGGGCTGGAGATTGAGCGGCCCGAGCGCGATCCAGCGCGTCGCGCCGTTGGCCGTGCGCCCGATGCCCGGCACCAGCACCAGCACCAGCACCGCCATGCCACCGAGAAACAGCCAGACCCCGGCGCGCTCCCAGCCCTCCAGCGGCACACGGTAGGCCAGAACCCCGGCTGCCAGCCCGAGCCCTAGGGCGATGCTGTGGCGCAGCACGAAATAGTAAGGATCGTTGCAGCAGGTCACGGCGATCGACATGGAGGCCGAGGCCACCATCACATAGCCGAAGGCCAGCAACCCCAGCACCACAACCAGCAGCGAATAGTCGATTGGCGGCAGACGCTCGCGCCGCCGCCGCGTGCCCCGCATGGCGCGCGCCGCGACGCTCATGGATCAAGCCTCCGCACCGCCTCGGCGAAGACCTCACCGCGATGCTCGTAGCTTTTGAACATGTCGAAGCTCGCACAGGCGGGCGAGAGCAGCACGCAATCCCCCGGCTGGGCCAACTCGGCGGCGAGCCGCACCGCGTCCTCCATGTCGAGCGCGCGCACCAGGGGCGCGCAGCCGGCAAGCGCCGCCTCGATCAGGGGCGCATCGCGCCCGATCAGCACCACGGCGCGGGCCACCCGCTCCACGGCCGGACGCAGCGGCGCAAAATCCGCGCCCTTGCCATCGCCCCCGGCAATGAGCACCACGCGCCCCGGCTCGCCCTCGGGCAGCAGCCCCTCCAGCGCGGCCAGGGTTGCGCCCGGATTGGTGCCCTTGGAGTCATCGAACCAGCGCACCCCTTGGCGCTCGGCCACCAGGGTGCTGCGATGCGGCAGCCCTGGAAAACGCCGCAGCGCATCGCAGGCCACCATGAGCGGGATGCCGCAGCCGCTCGCCAGCGCCAGCGCCGCCAGGGCATTGGCCAGATTATGACGCCCGGCGATGGCCACCTCGGCGGCATCCATGAGACGCGCCTCGCCGTGACAGATCCAGGTGCTCGCCCCCGCGTGACGCAGACCGAAATCGCCCGGCGCGGGCGCGCCCAGGGTAAAACCAATGGCGCGCGCGCCCGGATGCAGCATGGCGCTTACCAGCGGGTCGTCGCGGTTGACCACAGCCAGACGCGCGCGCTCGTAGACGCGCGCCTTGGCCGCTGCATAGGCCGCCAGATCGGCATAGCGATCCATATGATCGGGCGAAACATTGAGCACCACCGCCACCTCGGGCGCGAGTCCACTGGTGGTTTCAAGCTGAAAGCTGGAGAGTTCGAGCACATAGAGTTCGGCGTTCGACTCCAGCAGATCGAGCACCGGCTCGCCGAGATTGCCGCCCACCGCCACCCGCCGCCCGGCCAGTCGCGCCATGAGCCCGACCAGGGTGGTCACCGTGCTCTTGCCGTTCGAGCCGGTGATGGCGCACACCGGCGCGCGGGTTGCCTCGGCGAAGAGTTCGACATCCCCCACCACCGGCACACCGCGCGCGATGGCGGCGCGAATCAGGGGCTCGGCCACCGAGACGCCCGGACTCACCACCAGCCGCTCGGCGGCGGCGAACACCTCGGGATCGAAGCCCCCGACGAACACCGCCACCTCGGGCATGGATTCGCGCAGCGCCGCAAGCCCCGGCGGATCGGCGCGCGAGTCGGTCACCGCCACCGCCACGCCGCGCTGGCGCAGATAGTGCGCGCAGGAGAGCCCGGTCTTGCCGAGTCCCACCACCAGGGTCTTCATCCCGTCCGCGGAGGCCATCTGCATCACTCCCTCAGCGTATCTTCAGGCTCGCCAGTCCGATGAGGACCAGCACCACGGTCACAATCCAGAAGCGCACGATCACGCGCGGCTCGGGCCAGCCCTGCAACTCGAAATGATGATGCAGCGGGGCCATGCGAAAGATGCGCTTGCCGGTGAGCTTGAAGGACAGCACCTGCAACATCACCGAGAGGGTCTCGGCCACGAAGACCCCGCCCATGATGAAGAGCACCAGCTCCTGGCGCGCGGCCACCGCCACAGCGCCGAGCGCCGCACCGAGCGCGAGCGCCCCGACATCGCCCATGAACACCTGCGCCGGATAGGCGTTGAACCAGAGAAAGCCGAGCCCGGCCCCGACCAGGGCGGCGCAGAAGACCACCAGCTCGCCCACCTCGGGCAGATGCGCAATGAGCAGATAGTTGGCGATCTGCGCATGGCCCGCCGCATAGACCAGGATGGCAAGCGCCCCGGCCACCAGCACGGTTGGCATGATGGCCAACCCATCGAGCCCGTCGGTGAGATTCACCGCATTGCTCGCGCCCACGATGACGAAATAGGTCAGCAGAATGAACCAGGGGCCAAGCTGGATGGAAACACCCTTGAGATAGGGGATGAGCAGCGCGGTCTCAGCGGGCGCGTTGGCGGTGAGATAAAAGGCCAGGGCAGCGGCGAAACCGACCAGCGTCTGCCAGAAATACTTCCAGCGCGCCGCCAGACCGCGCGGATCGCGCAGCACCAGCTTTTTGTAGTCGTCCACCAGTCCGATGACCCCGAAGGCCAGGGTGGTGAGCAGCACGATCCACACATAGCGGTTGGTAAGATCAGCCCACAGCAGGGTGCTCACCGCCACCGCCACCAGAATGAGCGCGCCGCCCATGGTCGGGGTGCCGGACTTGGAGAGATGGCTCTGCGGGCCGTCGTCGCGCACCGTCTGGCCGATCTTGTAGGCGCGCAGGCGGCGAATCATGGGGCGCCCCACCAGCAGCGCGATGGCCAGCGCGGTCAGCACGCCCAGAATGGCGCGCAGCGTCAGATACCGAAAGACCCCAAAGGCGCTCTCAAACCCGGCCAGCCAGTCCGTCAGATAGAGCAACATCTCAGCGCCCCTCCTCGGCCCGCAAGGCCCCCACAACCAGCTCCATGCGCGCGCTGCGCGAGCCCTTCACCAGCACCCGGTCGCGTGCATCGAGGGTGGCGCGCAGATGTGCGATGAGGTCGGCCTGATCATCGAAATGCCGCGCGCCCTCGCCAAAGGCCCGGCTGGCCGCCGCGCTCAGCACCCCGACCGAGCAGAAACGCTCAATGCCGGCGGCGCGCGCGCGCTCGCCAAGCTCGGCGTGCAGCGCCTCGGCCTCGGGGCCAAGCTCGCCGAGATCGCCGAGCACCAGCAGGCGCCGTCCCTCCAGCCCGGCCAGCACCGCGATGGCGGCGGCGATGGAGTCGGGATTGGCGTTGTAGCTGTCGTCGATCAGCCGGCAGCCGCCGGCGGCCAGACCCGGCAGCGGATAGAGCCGCCCCGGCACGGGTTCGAGATCGGCCAGCCCCGCCGCGATGGTCTCGGCATCGACCCCGAGCATGAGTGCCACGCTCCCCGCCGCGAGCGCGTTGCGCACGTTGTGCGCCCCGGCCAGGCGCAGCGCAAGCGGCCACTCGGCGCCGCCATAGCGCGCCATGAAACGGGTGCGAAAGCCCTCATCGCCCCACTCGGAACGGATGCTCGCACTCTCGGCGCTCAGGATGGCCGGCGCATCGAGCGCGAAGGTCGCCACCCGGCGCGGACAGGCGCGCTCGCGCCACTGCTCGGTGTAGGGCGAATCGGCGGGCACCACCAGAATGCCGCTCGGCACCAGCCCCTCGACAATCTCGCCCTTGGCGCGCGCCACCCCGTCGAGACTGCCGAAGCCTTCGAGATGGGCGCGCCCCACGTTGTTGATGAGCGCCACCTCGGGCCGTGCGATGGCGCTCAGCGCGGCAATCTCGCCGGGATGATTGGCGCCCATCTCCAGCACCAGATAGTCCTCATCGCGCGCGCCCAGCAGGGTCAGCGGAAGCCCGATGTCGTTGTTGAGATTGCCCGCCGTGGCGCGCACCCGACCGGCGCGCGCGAGGATGGCGGCGAGCATCTCCTTCACCGTGGTCTTGCCGTTGCTGCCGGTGAGCGCGATCACCCGCGCGCGCAGCCGGGCGCGCCAGGCATGGGCGAGTCGCCCGAGCCCGAGACGGCTGTCATCGACGATCCATTGCGGCAGGTCGATCGGCAGCTCGCGCTCGACCATGGCCGCCACGGCGCCCGCCGCGCGCGCCGCCTCCAGATGCTCATGACCATCGAAACGCTCGCCGCGCAGCGCCACGAAGAGCTGTCCCCGGCAGTCGCGGCGACTGTCCGTTCCAACCCCATTGAAACGCACATCGGCGCCCCGCAGACGTCCACCGGCATTGGCCACAGCCTCGGCAAGGGTCCACATCAGTGATGTCCCTCCCGCCATTCGCGCAGCGCCTCGACCACCTGGGCGCGATCACTGAAATGCACCTTGCACTCTCCCATATCCTGCGTTGTTTCATGTCCCTTGCCGGCCACCAGCACCAGGTCATCGAGCCCGGCGAGGGTCATGGCAAGCCGAATGGCCAGCGCACGCGAACGCTCCACGCGCACCCGCTCGGGCCGCGCGAGACCGGCGAGGACGTCGGAGACGATAGCCTCGGGCGACTCGCGGCGCGGGTTGTCATCGGTGAGGATGACCAGATCGCTGTGGCGCTCGGCAATGGCGCCCATGAGCGGGCGCTTGCCGCGATCGCGCTCGCCGCCGCAGCCGAACACCGTGATGAGCCGCCCCGACACATGCTCGCGCAGACTCGCGAGCACCTGCTCCAGCGCATCGGGCGAGTGCGCGTAATCCACCACCACACGCGGCGCGCCCTCGCCGCCGAAGGCCTCCATGCGCCCCGGCACCGCTCGCACCCGCTCAAGGGTGCGCACCGCGCGCTCGAGCGACAGGCCGCGCGTGAGCTGCACGCCGAGCACCGCAAGCAGGTTCAGGGCGTTGAAGCGACCAAGCAGGGCGCTGCGCAGCCGCGCCCGCTCGACACCCTGCTCGGTGCGGGCATCGACCACCAGATCGAGCCCGGTGGGGCCCTGCTCGATGGCTGGCGCGCTGACCCAGCAGCGGGCGCGGCGCAAGAGTTCAGGCGGCGGATCGAGCCCGTAACCGGCCAGGGCCACGCCCGGAGCCAGCGCCTCGATGAGTTCGGGCGCGAAGGGATCGTCGAGATTGATGACCGCCCAGCCCAGCTCGGGACGCGCGAAGAGACGACGCTTGGCCGCGCCATAGGCGGCCATGTCGCCGTGATAGTCGAGATGGTCGCGGCTGAGATTGGTAAAGATGGCGTGCGAGAAAGACACCGCGCCAACACGCTCCTGATCGAGCGCGTGCGAGGAGACCTCCATGGCCAGGGCGCGCGCGCCCTCGGCGCGCAGCTCGGCGAGCGTGGCCTGAAGGCTCAGGGCATCGGGCGTGGTATGGCGGCTTGGGCGCAACGCACCGGGAAAGCCGTTGCCGAGGGTGCCGATGATGGCGCAGCGACACTCGGGCGCTAGCGCCTGGGCGAGAAAATGGGTCACGCTGCTCTTGCCGTTAGTGCCAGTGACACCAAAGACCTCAAGTGCTTGACTGGGATTGCCATGAAAGCGCGCCGCCAGGGCGCTCGCACGCGCGCCAAGCGCCTCGACCGCGAGCACCTCCAGCCCCAGGCGCGCGCCGAGCGCGGCCATGGCCGCGCTGGACCATTGGGGCGCGGGTTCGGCCAGAATCGCCAGCGCGCCCCGGCGGCGCGCCTCCTCGGCAAACTCCAGACCATGCCGGGCGCTGCCGCGACAGGCCAGAAAAAGCGCCCCCGGCACCACCTCGCGGCTATCGAGCGCCAAGGCGCTCACCGCACGCTCGCCCAGGGCGGCCAGCGCGGCGGGATCGCTCACCAGATCGCCAACCAGATCGGCCAGTGACCAGAGCGGCGGATGGGCGGGCAAGACGCTCATGGCTCGGCAGCCTCCACGCGACGCGCCAGCAACATGGCCGGCTGCGGATCATCGGGCGGCACGTTGAACAGCCGCAGCGCGCCCTCCATGACACGCTGGAACACCGGCGCGGCAACCAGGCCGCCGTAATAGGATTTGCCGTGCGGCTCGTCGATCATCACCACCATGACCAGACGCGGACGCGAGGCGGGCGCCATGCCGGCAAACACGGCCTGATAGCGCCGCCCGGCGTAGCCGCCCACCCCGGCCTTTTTCGCCGTGCCGGTCTTGCCCGCGACCCGATAGCCCGCAATGGCTGCGCGCCGCGCCGTGCCCCGCTCGGAGACCACGGTCTCCATCATGGCGCGCACCGTGCGCGCAGTCTCGGCACTCAGCACGCGGGTAGCGGGCGCCTCCCCAGCCTGTGAGGAATCGCGCCGAAGCAGGGTGGGCGAGCGCTTGAGACCATCGGCGGCGAGCACCGCATAGGACTGGGCCAACTGCAGGGCGGTGACCGAGACGCCATAGCCAAAGGCCAGGGTGGCATGCTCGAAGACCCGCCAGGTCGAGTAATGACGCAGACTGCCGCTGACCTCACCAGGAAAGGCCACCCCGGTCGGATGGCCGAAGCCGAGCCCGTCGTAGATCTGCCACAGATCGGCGTAGTCCATCATCTGCGCAATCTTGACCGAGCCCACGTTGCTCGATTTCGTGATGACCCCGGTCACGTCCAGATTGCCGTAGTCATGCACATCGCGCACCAGATTGCGCCCAACCCGATAGAAACCGGGCGCGGTCTCGATGCGGGTCTCGGGCGAGACCAGCCCCCGCTCGAGCGCGGCGGCCACCACGAAGGGCTTGAGCGTCGAACCAGGCTCCATGATATCGGTGACGCTGCGGTTACGCCGCCGGTCACTGTCCCCAGCGCTCAGATCATTGGGGTTATAGCCAGGCTGGTTGACCATGGCCAGCACCTCGCCGCTCTCCACATCGAGCACCACCAGGGTGCCGCCGATGGCGTCATGCTCGCGCACCGCCGCCATGAGTTCGCGATAGGCGAGATACTGTAGACGTCGGTCGAGACTGAGCGCGAGATCCGCACCCTGATGGGGCGCGCGCACCTGCTCGACCTCCTGCACGATGCGCTTGCGCCCATCGCGAATGACGCGACGCAGCCCGGGCTCGGAGCGCAGACGGGCGTCATGGGCGAACTCGATGCCCTCGATGCCGCGATCCTCGATGTCGGTAAAGCCGATGACATGACCAAAGACCTCGACGCCGGGATAGAAGCGGCGATACTCGGTTTCGAAGTCGAGCCCGCCGAGCTGGCGCTCGCGGATCAGCGCGCGCACCGCATCCGCCTCGGCGAATCCGATGCGGCGCTTCACATACATGAAGCCGCGCTCGCGGTTGGCGAGCAGCCGCTCGTGCAGCGCTGCGGCATCGAGGCCGAGGATGGCGGCCAGGGCCGGCACTGCATCGAGATGCTCGACGAATTTGCGCGGCTCGGCCCAGAGTGTTTCAACCGGGGTCGAGACCGCCAGCGGCTCGCCGTTGCGATCCGTGATCATGCCGCGCCGCGCGGGAATCTCGGCCAGGCGCAGATAGCGCCGCTCGCCCTCGGCGCGCAGAAAGTCGGTCTCGATCACCTGACGGTAGAAGACGGCGAGCGACACCAGCACAAAACCGCCCGCCAGCAGGCCGAGCACCAGGCGTCGGCGCCCCTCCAGATTGGGTTTGACGCGTCTTGGCTCGGGGCGCGGAACACGGCGGCGGCTAGGGGCTGGCATGCGGCGCCTCCTCCAGCAGCAGCACATCACCTGGACGCGGCAGAAACATGCCGAGTTCCTCGCGCGCCTTGCGCTCGACCAGGGCATGGGTCGAGTGCGCGGCCTCCTCAAGACGCAGACGGTTCCACTCCACGTCGATGGCATCGCGCTGGGCGCGCAGATCCTGAAGGCGCCCGAACTCGGTACGCGTGAGGTACTTGGCATGCACCACCGCCACCCCCGAGGCCACCACGCCCAGGATGAGCAGCATGAGCGTCCAGAGATTAGCGCGCGACATCGACCCCACTCCTCTCGGCAACCCGCAGGATGGCGCTGCGCGCGCGCGGATTATGCTCCACCTCGGCAGCGGCGGGACGCACCGCCTTGCCGACGGGGCGCAACCGACCGGGTGGCGCCTCGCCCATGAAAGGCACGCCCTTGGGCGGCATGGCGCCGCGCGATTCGGCGCGGATGAATTGCTTGACGATGCGATCCTCCAGCGAGTGGAAGCTGATCGCCGCCAGACGCCCGCCGGGCGCGAGCAGATCGCACAGCTGAGCAAGACAGCGGCGCAGCTCGCCTAGCTCGTCATTGACGGCAATGCGCAGCGCCTGAAAGGTGCGCGTTGCCGGATGCTTGCCCGGCTCGCGGCTCGGCACCGCGCGCGCCACCAGTTCGGCCAGGGTCTCGGTGCGGCTGAGCGGAGCACGCGCGCGCGCCTCCAGAACGGCGCGCGCGATACGTCGCGCGAAACGCTCCTCGCCATAATCGCGCAGCACCCGCACCAGCTCCCCTTCCTCGACCCGCGCGAGCCAGTCCGCCGCCGACTCGCCCATCTCGGGATTCATGCGCATGTCGAGCGGCCCGGCCTGGGAGAAGCTAAAGCCCCGCGCGGCGTTGTCGAGCTGCGGCGAGGAGACGCCAAGATCGAGCAGGATGCCGCTCAGCCGTTGCGTCACACCCGCCCCGGCAAGCGCCGCGCCGATGTCGCCAAAGGCGCTTGGGATGATGGTAAAGCGCGCATCCTCGATGGCGCGCGCGGCGGCCACCGCCTCGGGGTCGCGATCGAGCGCGATCAGCCGACCCCTGTCGCTCAGACGTTCGAGCAGGGCGCGCGCGTGCCCGCCCCGCCCGAAGGTGGCGTCAACATAGAGGCCATCCGGATCCACCAGCAAGGCGGACAGGCTTTCCTCCAATAAGACCGGCCAATGTTGCACGATGGGTTCCGGCTTGCTGGTTATGTCATTTAAATGATGCGTGTTGGTTCGCGCGGGCGGAGCACTCAGAGTGTCAGGGTTCCAAGGCCGGCGCTGGCCGCCAGTTCACCGCTGGCCACGTCGTTGAGCGCCGCCTCGGTACGCATCTGCCAGGCTTGCTCATCCCAGAGTTCGAGCTTCGCGCCCTGCCCCACGCAGGCCACCCGTTTATCGAGCGAGGCGAAGGCGCGCAGATGCGGTGGCACCAGAATGCGCCCCTGAGCATCGAGTTCGACCTCCTGCGCGTTGCCGATGTAGAGCCGCTGAATGGCGCGCGCCGCGCTGTCAAAAGCGGGCAAGGCGATGAGCTTGCGCTCGATCGCCTCCCACTCGGGCTCCGGATAGAGAAGAAGACAGCGATCCCGATCCACGGTGATGACCAAACGCTCATCGCCCTGTGCCTGAAGACGCTCACGATACCGAGCCGGAATCGCCAGCCGCCCCTTGACATCCAGGTTGACGACCGAGACCCCGCGAAAGAGATGCGTCTGGCGAACTGGACCGCTCTCGGACATTCCCCCCGATTCCCCACTCCCCCCCACGGAGACCCATGTTAGAGAGCGCTTGAGAAGTCGTCAAGGCAGTTCCAGTGAAAATACTCTTTCGGGGTCAGCAACTTAGAAGCGCTACTTAACAAATCCGAAAAGAATGGACGAATGGCTTGTTTTTCAGTGAGCTGGGAGAGAAAGCTAATTAACAGCCTCATCTTTCCCTCTCTCGGGACATGGACTTGAGGCAGCGAACCCCTGACTAGGGGACTGAAGGACGGCAGGCGACGGGCGCGCGGCCCGCAATAAGCGCCCGAACGGGCGTCCGGGCGCGGAATGTGGTGGGAGCCGGCCGATAAGCCGGGTTCTGTCGTGGACAGTCATTCATCTGGGACGCGCGTCACCGCGCGCCTCAAGCGACCTACCCGGGAACCCGCGCGGGCCACGCGGCGCGGCGAACCGCTTGTTCCCCTATTTGGTCTTGCTCCGGGTGGGGTTTACCCTGCCACTGTGTGTTGCCACCAGCGCGGTGCGCTCTTACCGCACCTTTTCACCCTTGCCTCGCACCCTGACGGACGCGATCGGCGGTTTGTTTTCTGCGGCACTTTCCGTAGGCTCGCGCCCCCCAGGCGTTACCTGGCACCCTGCCCTCTGGAGCCCGGACTTTCCTCCCCTTGCGCGGACGCAAGGCGCGACTGTCTGGCCAACTCCCGCCAGCCAGTATAACGCCCCGCGCCTCCCTCGCGCAGCGAATCATTACAATT
>JAFGTZ010000357.1 GCA_016938795.1 Chromatiaceae bacterium
GCTGAAGATCGGACCGGCATTGAACCCATTGCGCTTTTCCCTTGTCCATGACCCGTATCGGCTTTATCGTGTCTGTAATCTTGAACTTTTTACTAGGAAATTAACCCATGTCTCAGTCCATGAAGTCCGAAGGTCTCGCTGTTCCCAGCAAGCGCTTGAGTCGTCTGTGGCATCTTGGCCGCGCCACCGGCGATCTGGCCGCCGGCATTGGGGTCAAGGGGTTCTATGAGATGGCGCGCAGCCGTGCCGGTGGCGCGGCGCCGGCGCGCATCCAGCTTTCGGCTGAACACACCCGCCGTTTTACCGAGCGGCTGGCGCGCATGCGTGGTGCGGTGATGAAGATGGGCCAGCTGATGTCAATGGACGGCTCGGACATCTTCACCCCCGAGGCGGCCGAAATCATGAGTGCGCTGCGCGAGCGCGCCGAGCCCATGCCGCTGAGCCAGCTCTCGCAGGTGCTGGAGGGTGAATATGGGCACGATTGGAACAAGCGCTTTCGCCGTTTTGAGTTTACCCCCATCGCCGCCGCCTCCATCGGGCAGGTGCATCGCGCCGAGACGCGCGATGGACGGTTGGTCGCGCTCAAGATCCAGTTTCCCGGCGTGCGCGAGAGCATCGACAGCGATCTCGACAATCTCGCCTTTCTTGGCAAGACCATGGGCTTTGCGCCCAAGGGCGTGGACATCCAGCCCTTTCTCGACGAGGCGCGCCGTCAGCTCCATCGCGAGGCCGACTACCAGGCCGAGGCCGAGGCGCTCAACCAATATCGCGCCTGGGTGGGCGATGACGAGAACTTTGTCATCCCGGCGGTGCACGACGATCTGACCACGCGCAACATCCTCGCCATGGACTTTGTCGAGGGCGTGCCGGTTGATCGGCTTGCCGGCCCCGACTATCGCCGCGCCGCGCGTGATCGTGCCGCCACCCTGCTGATGCGTCTGACGTTGCGCGAGCTGTTCGAATTCGGCTTGGTGCAGACCGATCCGAACTTCGGCAACTATCTCTACCACGCCGAAAGCGACCGTGTGGTCTTGCTCGATTTCGGCGCGACGCGCGAGGTGGCACCGCATCTGGTGGAGCAGTATCGGGCACTGGCCGCCTCGGCCATTCTCGATGATCGCGAGGCGATGCGCGCAGCCTCCGTGGCGCTTGGCTACATGGCCGAGGACGATCCGCGCGAGCACGTCGATGCCATGCTCGATCTGTTGCAACTCTCGGCCGAGCCGCTGCGCCAGCCCGGGATCTATGACTTTGGCGCCTCGGATCTCTTCGAGCGCGTCTATCATCAGGGCCGCGAGCGTTTCCATTCGGGTGTGTTCAATGCCACGCCCGAAGCGGCGACACTCTTCCTGCACCGCAAGTTCATGGGTTCCTTCATGCTGTCGCGCCGCCTGCGCGCGCGTGTCGATCTGGCCAGCATGGCGCAGGAACTGGTGCTTGGTGAGGCCCTGGCGGCGCAAAGCGCGGCGGCCTGAGAGGCTGATCGGCACCCGGCGGGCCGGTCGATGGTCGCGCGTCGGGCGTTTCAGCGCGCCAGGCGCGCGAGCAGGTGCTGGTAGCGGCGCATTACGCGCAGATGAATCACCGCCTGGGTCCAGCGATACAGCGGCCAGGGCAGGGCGGGGGCATAGTCATGGATGGCGGCCATCACATAGCGCCCGCCGAGCACGCTCTGAAACTCGAAGCGGGCCTTTTCACCACCCCGGGCGCGACACAGCAAACCGCCGCGAATGCGGTAAACTTCGCGCTCCGGGGTGCATTCGGTGGGGCTGCGCTCCAGGCTGAGCAGCCGGAGCCGGGAATGCAGCAGCCACACCTCGCAACGTCCTGCGGCATCGAGCTGGGTGCCAATCAGCGGCCAGCAACAGCGTCCCAGCCAGCGAAAATAATTCCCCGCAACCCAGGCCGCGCTCTGCCCCGGCGGCTGGATGATGCGCTGTATGGAGCGCACCCGGCTTGCCTCGCGCAGACGTTCGCGCTCGCGCGCCCCAATGATCTGACGCGGGCTTGGGCCTAGGCGACGACCGCACGGGCCAAGCGCCTCGCTCAGCGCCTCGCGAAAGGTGCGTGCATCGGGGAGAATGGCTGTCTGTAGCGGGTTGTCGTGTGGCGCAATGTCCTGGGGCAGGCTGGCCACAATGGGGCCAACCAATGCGGGCGGCGCGCCGCTCACCGTGCGCGCCACCAGATTGACCAGCCACAGCGGCAGTCCCGGCAGGGTGAGCACCAGTCGCTTGAGTCGCAACGCCTCGGCGCTCTGGCGCACCATCTCGGTATAACTGAGGGCATCGGGGCCGCCGAGGTCAAAAGCACCGCGATAGCGCTCCGGGCTCTCCACTACCAGGCGCACCGCGCGTGCCAAATCGGCGAGTGCGATGGGGCGGGTGATGGAGCGCGCCTTGGATGGCAGTGCGAGCAGCGGCAGGCGGCGCACCAGATCGACCAGCAATTTCGGCGCCGAGCCACCGGGGCCAACCACCAGGGCGGCGCGCAAGATGGTCAGGGGGGTGCCCTGTGCCGCGAGCGCGAGTTCCAACTCGTGCCGGCTCCAGAGCAGGGGCGCGATGCGATAGCCGCTCGGCATGAGGCTGCTGATGAAGAGAATCTGGCGCACCCCGACGGCAGCGGCGGCGCGCGCGAAGTTATCGGCCATGATGAGGTCGAGATCGCGCGCGGCGGCCTGGGTCAGACGCGAGGAGGGGGCAAGCGAATGCACCAGATAAATGGCCATGTCGCAGCCGCTGAGCCCCGCGCGAATCTCGTTTTCCGAAAACAGGTCGCAGTGATGCCAGTGGATGCGAGGGTCGGGGTCGGGAGTGGCGGCCCGCGCGGGCGAGCGGGTCAGGGCGCGGATGGCATGGGTTGGGGCAAGCGCGCGACACAGGGCCTGACCGATAAAGCCGCTGGCGCCAGCGATGGCGATGCTGGTGGTGTTCATGGCGCGATAAGATTGAATATGGGGGCGCGATTTTATAGCCGCCAGCCGCCAGCCGCCAGCCGCCAGCCGCCAGCCGCCAGCCGCCAGCCGCCAGCCGCCAGCCGCCAGTCGCCAGTCGCCAGCCGCCAGGA
>JAFGTZ010000358.1 GCA_016938795.1 Chromatiaceae bacterium
GCTGATCGTTTGCCCCATGCGCTGCTGATTGCGGGTCCGCGCGGGCTGGGCAAGCGTGTGCTCGTCGCGCATCTCGCGCGCGCCCTGCTGTGCCAAAGCCCCGGACTGGATGGAGAGGGCTGCGGCCACTGCGCCGATTGTCGCCTGTTCGAGGTCGGCAACCACCCCGACCTTCTGCGTGTTGGCCCCGATCCCGAGGCCAAGTCGCTCGATATACCCATCGCGGCCATCCGCGCGCTGTGCGAACGCGAGGTGCTCACGCCCAGTCGCGCCGCACGCAAGGTGGTTCTCATTGATCCGGCCGATCGGCTGAACACAGCCGCCGCCAATGCCTTGCTCAAGACGCTCGAAGAGCCGCCCGGGCAGAGTCTGCTCTGTCTCGTTGCTGAACATCCGGCGCGCCTGCCCGCCACCATTCGCAGCCGCTGTCAGCAGCTGCGTCTGGCGCCACCGCCAGAGGCCGAGGCGCTTGCCTGGCTGGGCCAGAATGGTCTCGACGGCGAAGAGGCCGCCGTGCGTCTGCGTCTGGCGCGTGGGGCGCCCTTTGCGGCGCGCGATGCTCTGGATGCCGAGCGTCTGCGCGCCCGCGCCGACTGTCTCGCGGGCCTCGTCGCCATAGCGCGTGGCGAGCGTGACCCACTACGCGAAGCCGAAGGCTGGAACCGTCTTGGCGCCGCCCTGACCCTGGAGTGGCTAGCCGCCTGGCTGAGCGATCTCTTGCGTCTCGGGGTGGCATCCGATCCGCCATGGCTCGATAATCCTGATCGACGCGAGGCGCTCCTGGCCCTTGCCCAGGGGCTCGACCTGGAGGCTGGCCACCATTTGCTGCGCCGCGTGCTTGAGGCCCGCGCCCTGGCTGACACCACCGTCAATGCCCACTTGCTGCTTGAATCGCTACTGATTGACTGGATGCGTCTCGCGCGGCGGACATCAGCCGCCTGACCCTGCACAGCCGTGCAAGGCGCCTCATGATCTGAATTCCGACCTTGGAGATCCACGCTATGAGTCTCTCGGCCAGTCCCGTCGGCGCCCTTGGCGGCCAGCAACGCATCCTCAACTTCGCCATCAAGGACAAGAACGCGCTCTACGCCTCCTTCATGCCCTTCATCCGCAACGGCGGACTCTTCATCCCGACCACCAAGCACTATCAGCTCGGCGATGAGATTTTTCTGCTGCTGCAACTCATGGAAGAGACCGACCGCATCCCGGTCGCCGGCAAGGTCATCTGGATCACCCCGCCCGGCGCCGAGGGCAACCGCGCCGTGGGTGTGGGGGTGCAGTTCAGCGATCAGGACAAGGGGGTCGCGCGGCGCAAGATCGAGGAATATCTTGCCGGCGCACTGAACGCCGAGCGTTCCACCCATACCATGTAGATCCAAGGGTCTGTCAGAGCGTCAGACCAATAGCCAGAATCGGTATAGGAGCCCCATGTTCGTCGATTCGCACTGCCACCTTGATCGCGTCGATCTTACGCCTTACGGGAAGGATTTCGCCGCCTTCATCGAGGCCACCACGGCTGCCGGCATTGAGCAAATGCTCTGCGTCGGCATTGATCTCGAGGCCTATCCGGCCATGCGCGGCCTGGTGGATCCCTTTGCCCAGATTCAGGTCTCGGTCGGTGTGCATCCGAATGAGGCCAGTGGCGAGGAACCCACCCTGGAGCGCTTGCTCGCCCTGGCCGAGGATGCGCGCGTGCGTGCCATCGGCGAGACCGGGCTCGATTATGCACGCGGCGCCGAGCCCCAGGAGATGGAGCGCCAGCAGCGGCGTTTTCGGACCCACATTGCCGCTGCGCGCGCCTGTGGCAAGCCGCTGGTGATCCATACCCGCGCAGCGCGCGCCGATACCCTGCGCCTGCTGGAAGAGGAGGGCGCCGATGCCGTGGGCGGGGTCATGCACTGCTTCACCGAGGATTGGGACACGGCGCGCGCCGCGCTCGATCTGGGTTTCATGATTTCCTTCTCGGGCATCCTCACC
>JAFGTZ010000359.1 GCA_016938795.1 Chromatiaceae bacterium
GCGGGCGGTGGTTTTGTCGATTATTACTTTCCGCGCGCCGGTCAAAATGAACCCGAGCCTAAACTCTCCTATGTGGCGCTTTTTGAACCTTGGGATTGGGTGATCGGCACGGGAATCTATGTGACCGATGTCGATGAGGTCTTTGCGCGAGAGGCCTGGAAGCTGGGGGGTGTTTCGGTTGCTGTGACCCTGGCGCTTGCGTTGGTCGCCTGGTGGATTGGCGCGGGTATCGAGCGCCAGCTCGGCGGTGAGCCGGCCAAGGTGGCGCATCTGCTGAGCCAGGTCGCGGAGGGTGATTTGCGCGTGGATCTCGGCCAGCCGACGCCGGGAAGCCTGCTCGCCTCAGCGGCCGAGATGGTAGCGCGGCTGCGTCAGCTCTTCGGTGAACTCGGCGAAAATGCTGAGCGCTTGCTGGACAGCGCGGAACGGGTTCAGGAGGCGGCCACGCAGATATCCGGCGCGGCGGTTCGCCAATCCGAGGCGACGACCTCGGTGGTTTCCGCCGTCGAGCAGCTCGCCGCAACATCCCGGCAGATTGCTGGCAATGCGAGCGAAACCGAGGAGGATGCCCAGTCCGCCATGGCATTGGCCGGCACGGGCAATCAGCGGGTTGAGAACGCCACCCAAGCGATTGGCGAAGTTGCCCAGACCATGGCCTCGGCGGCCGAGGGTATTCGTGCGCTTGAGGCGCGCGCGACCCAAATCTCCAGCATCGCGAATGTCATCAAGGACATTGCCGCTCAGACCAATCTGCTCGCGCTCAACGCGGCTATCGAGGCTGCGCGTGCCGGGGAACAGGGTCGAGGCTTTGCCGTGGTGGCCGATGAGGGGCGCCAGCTCGCTGAGCGGACCACCAGGGCAACGGCCGAAATCGAGGAAATGATCGGCTCCGTGCAGCAGGAGACAGGCGCGACTGTGGCTCTGATGCAGGACATTGGTCCGCGCATGGAGCAAGGCGTGCAGCGCGTGGGTGGGGCAAGCGAGGCCCTGCGCGACATCGAGGCGGGCGCGCGCCGCACCCTGAGCCGTGCCAGCGAGGTGGCGCAGGCCATGAATGAGCAGAGCAGCGCCAGCACCCTCATTGCCGAGCGACTGGAACAGATTGCGCTCATGATCGAGGAGACCAAGGCCACCACCCGGTCGAGCACCGAAACGGCAGCCGAACTCGACCGCATTGCTCAGGGGCTGCGTGAGGGGATTGGGCGTTTTCGGCTGTAATCGCCGCTCGCTCCGGGTGTGAGCCTCAGTCCTGAAAGGGGAGTTCGCCCTCGGTCATGAAGGGACGCATGGCGTGCAGCAGGTTGGCGAAGAGATGCGGATGTCCGCTCTCCTCGCGCGCCAGAAGGGCCTTCATGTGTTCGCGTCGGCTCGGTCGGGTAAAGCAGGCGGGGCAACTGTCGGGCACCACCGGCAGGGCGGCGCGCTCGGCAAAGTCGGCGGTCTGGCGTTCGCGACAGTAAACCAGCGGGCGGATGATGCGCACATCGCCGGCATCGTTCAGATAGTGCGCCTTCATGGTGCGCACCTGTCCGCCGTGAAAGAGCGACATCAAGAGGCTTTCGGCGAGATCGTCCAGATGCTGACCCAGGGCCAGCACGTTATAGCCATGTTCGCGACACAGCCGGTACATGATGCCGCGTTTCATGCGCGAGCAGTAGGCACAGAACGAATCGCCATCCATGTGGCGCTGGGCCTGCTCCATGAGCGGCTGACGTTCATAGTGCCAGGGTACGCCGAGCTGGTCGTAATAGGTTTGCAGTGGCGTTGGATCGAAGCCCGGAATCTCGGGATCGACTGTGAGCACAGCCAGGTCGAAGCGGATGGGCGCGTGGCGTTGCAGGTGCTGCAACACATGGAGCAGTGAGAGCGAATCCTTGCCGCCGGAGACGCCGAGCAGGATGCGATCACCGGCACTAATCATGCGATAGTCGGCGATGGCGCGGCCAACCTGGCGCAGCAGGGATTTAGGGGGGCGGGAGAACAGTGTTTTCATCAGTGTCAGGCAAGGTGATGGCGCCCGTCGCGGGGCTGGCGGTGGCGGGCGGCTCGGGTACGGTGCGCGAAGCGGTGCGTCTCAAGACTCCAGTCGCTGAGGCTGGCCGTCAGAATCAGGCAGGATGGACCGCCATGGGTGCGCTCGCGCCCGGCCGCGCCGGGATTGAGCACCCAGGGAAGCTGCTCGGTATCGACAACTAGTCGATGGCTGTGGCCATAGACCAGCGCTCGAGCGTTCGGAAAGCGTTGACGTAACCATTGGTGGCGCTGGCGGGCTGGAGTCTGGTGACCATGGATGATGATGAGGCGTCCGCCCGGCAAGGCGTAGTCGAGCGACTCGGGCAGATGGCAGAGCAAGCTCTGGTCCTCGCTGGGCCAATGCCGTGCGGTGTCATTGTTGCCAAGCACGGCGAGCACCCGACCTTGGCGGGGCTGCAAGCGCGCAAGCACGGCAGCCCCACCAATATCCCCAGCATGTACCGCCAGATCGCACTCGGAAACCAGCTCCTGGATGCGCGGGTCGAGCGCGCCATGGGTGTCGGCCAGGAGGGCGAGACGGAGTTGGCTTGGTGTCTCGCCGCGCGAAGGGGTGCCGGGGTCCATGGGAATTACTCCAGGGTCAGGGCGAGCTTGCCACTGACATGACCGTCCTCGATCAGGCGATGGGCGGCCTCGGCCTCGGCGAGTGGGAAGCACTGCGAGACGTGGATGCGCAACTCGCCGGCGTCGATGAGCTTGCTGCAGCGGCGCAGGATTTCACCCTGCTGCACGCGAGCGCGTGGGACATCGCGCAACATGGGAGTCAGCATCAATTCCAGGCTGATGCGTAGATTGCGCATCCGCGCCTCCTTGAGATCCAGCGTCGGGCCAGGATCGAGAATGGTGACAAGATCGCCATAATGCGCCATGGCGGGAATGGTCTGGCGAAAGACCTCGGGGCCGACGGTATCGAGCGCGATATCCACACCCTGACCCTCGGTCCAATCCATGACCGCCTCAACCAGATCTTCCTCATGGTAGTTGATGCAATACTCCGCCCCCAATGAATGGGCGAAATCCGCCTTCTCGGCACTACTGACCGTGGTGCAGACGCGTGCGCCAGCGGCCCGTGCAAGCTGAATGGCGACATGTCCCACGCCGCCTGCGCCGGCGTGGATCAGCACCCGCTGCCCCTCGTGCAAACGCGCGCGATCATGCAATGCCTCCCAGGCGGTGAGCAGCACTAGAGGCGCGGCGCCGGCCTCGGTAAAGCCGATACTGCGCGGACGCGCCTGGGCGAGCTGATTGTCGAGCACGATGTATTCGGCATAGCTTCCCTGGGGGCCGCCAATGCCGCCGTGGCAATACCAGACCTCATCGCCTGGCTTGAAGCGGGTCACCGCCTCGCCGACCTCCTCAACGACTCCGGCCCCATCGCAACCCGGCACCATGGGCAGCCCCTCGGGCAACAAAGGTCCATGCGCGCGCACCTTGGTATCAATGGGGTTAATGCCAGCGGCACGGATGCGGATGAGGATATCATCCGGTCCGCTAAGTTCGGGGCGTGGGCGCTCAACGAGCTGCAGGACCGACGGGCCGCCGCTCTCGCGGATTTCGATGGCTTTCATCAAGGTGTTCTCCGACATTGAGGGAAGAGCCTGGTGGGCGGATGGTCCGCCTGAACCTGGCGTGGCTCGTGCCCTAACACTGTGAAGGTGTCTGGGTGAGGGGATAAAGGATCAGCGCGGACGCAATGGACGGAAAAGGATGTTGACTAAATTCTAGTCCTTTTTGTGGCAGGCACAGACGGTTTTTCGAGGTAATACCCCGCTAACCGTTCAGACACTCTGGCACAATAGATCCGCTCAGGCGCTGCGCCGCCCCTTCGTTGGAGAGACTCGCATGTCCACAGCCGCTAAAACCGCTGCCTCTCGTCCGCCTTTGCTGGTTCGCAACGCGCGTATTCGCGATATCCCGGGGATTCGCGCCCTGGTTTCCAAGGTCTACCGCAGCTCAGGGATGGGTACCTACTCACCGGCTATGTTGCGCGGTCAGATCAATAATTTTCCCGAAGGCCAGTTCGTTGCGGAGTACGAGGGTGCCATCGTGGGATATTGCGCGACCTTTCTGATCAGCGCCGCACATGCGCTCAAGGCGCATAGCTGGGCCGAGATCACAGGTGGCGGCTATGCCTCGCGCCACGATCCGGATGGCGATTATCTCTATGGCATGGAGGTCTGCGTCGATCCCGAATATCGCGGGCTGCGCATCGGTCAGCGACTCTATGACGAGCGCAAGAAGCTCGCGCGTGCCTGGGATGTGAAGGGCATCGTCTTTGGCGGACGTCTGCCGACACTGGCGCGACGCCTGCGCCGTTTCGAGTCGCCCGAGGCCTATCTCGGCGAGGTCAAGGCGAGCCGTCAGCGTGATCCGGTGCTGACCTTTCAGATGCGCAACGGTTTCGATGTGCTGGGGCTGATGCCGGACTATCTGCCCGAGGACAGGGAGTCGCTTGGCTATGGGGTGCATCTGCTGTGGCGCAACCCTAACGCACCCGACGAGCAGGAGGAGCGGCGTGCCAAGAGCTATGGCGCGCGTTTGCCTGATACGGTGCGAGTGGCCACGGTGCAGTACATGCAGCGTCGCGTGGGTTCCTTCGGCGAGTTTCTCGACCTGGTGCGCTATTTCGTGGATGTCACCGCCGATTATCGTGCCGATTTCGTGGTTTTTCCCGAGCTGTTCTCGCTCCAGCTGCTCTCCATGGAGGATCAGGAGCTTTCGCCTGCCGCCTCTATCGAGGCGCTGACAAAATACACCGAGCCACTCAAGCAGGCACTGAGCGAGATGGCGGTGCGCTACAACATCAACATCATCGGCGGCTCGCATCCCACCCGTATGTCAAACGGGCGGGTTGAAAATATCTGCTATATCTGTCTGCGCGGGGGCGAGATTCACGAGCAGCCAAAGATTCACCCCACCCCGAACGAGGTGTATTGGTGGAACATCGAGGGGGGCAGTGCGCTCACCGCCATCAATACCGACTGCGGCCCTATTGGTGTGCTGATCTGCTATGACGCCGAGTTCCCAGAGCTTGGACGCCATTTGGCCGATCAGGGGGCCAACATCATTTTTGTGCCCTTTTGTACCGATGAGCGTCAGTCCTATCTGCGGGTGCGCTACTGCTGCCAGGCGCGCGCGGTGGAGAATCAATGCTATGTCGCGCTCTCGGGCAACGTCGGCAATCTGCCGAACGTGCATAACATGGATATCCAGTACGCCCAGAGCTGCATCCTCACGCCCTGTGATTTTCCCTTTGCGCGCGATGGCATCGCTGCCGACACCACCCCCAATGTCGAGACCGTGGCTTTTGCCGATCTGCGCCTGGAGGCGCTACGCGCGGCACGCAACGCGGGTACGGTGCAGAATCTCAAGGATCGGCGCCATGATCTCTACAC
>JAFGTZ010000360.1 GCA_016938795.1 Chromatiaceae bacterium
GCATCGCCTTCACAAAGAACAGGGCGCCGCGTATAGTCCGGTGGCGCCCTCAGGCGCAGCTCGCTCGGTGCGCTGGTCTTGCGCCAGCTCCGCGCGATCATCTCAACTCATTGAATCCAAAAGACTGTTAGGAGAGGCCAAGATGCAAAAGCTTGCCAAAGTGCTGGGTATCGCCGCCATCACCACCACCGCAGCCTTCTCAATGAATGCCGCCCAGGCCTGGTGGGGGCCGGGTTGGGGCGGGCCGGGTTACGGCTGGGGTGACGGTCTCGGCGATATGCTCGGCGACGGCTGGGGCGACTTCAACATGAGCATGGGCGGTCGCGGCTGGGGCCGTGGGCGCGGCTACGGACGTGGGTACGGCTACGGCTACGATCATCCCTACTACGGCTATGCCCCCTACGGCTATGGCGCGCCCTATGGCTGGGGCGCCCCCTACGGCTACGGCGGCGCGCCCTACGGCTACGGCGCTCCCTATGGCATGCCGCCCTACGCAGCTCCTGGCGCGCCCGCCGCGAACGACTCCAAGTAACGCCTAGCAGGTGCTTGCGCCCCCGGCGACACACCGCCGGGGGCGGACTCAGATCAGGCCGCGCCAGTCCGCTGGCGCGGCCTGATCATCAGTAGGGGGCGGTGGAACGCATCCGCCGCCCGCGCTCAATGAGATTTGTAATCCGCAAGGCTTTCGGTTACAAAAGCATTTGATCCAGATCAAGCGATCGAGCAAAACTAGAACAACATCGAGGACGGGAATTCAGGGGCGCTATCGTGAGTCAGCAAAAAGTGGTCTCGCTGGACACCATTCGGGTGGCCTGCAGAAATTGCACCCTTTCATCGCTCTGTCTGCCCATGGGGCTGGCGCCCGAGGATGTCGAGCGTCTCGATGAGATTGTCAAACGCACGCGCCCACTGCATCGCGGTGACTTTCTCTTCCGCGAGGGTGATCGCTTCCGCTCAATCTACGTCGTCAAGACGGGATCGGTTAAAACCTTCGCCCCGAGCGCCGAGGGCGGCGAGCAGGTGCTTGGCTTCCATTTGCCCGGCGAAATCATCGGGCTCGACGCCATCGACAAGGATGCCCACAACTGTTCGGCCAAGGTGCTCGAAACCTCGGCCATCTGCGAAATCCCCTTCGCTCGGCTGGAGGAACTCACCTCCAGCATCCCCAGCCTTCAGCATCAGATGTACCGCCTGCTCAGCAAGGAGATTGGCCAGGACACCGACATGGTGCTGCTGCTTGGCAAGAAAAACGCAGAGGAACGTCTTGCCGCCTTCCTGCTCGGGCTCTCGCAACGTTTGCAAAAACGCGGGCTCTCGCCGACTGATTTCTATCTCAGCATGTCACGCCATGAGATTGGTAACTATCTTGGGCTTGCGGTGGAAACGGTTAGCCGGCTTTTCACCCGCTTTCAGGACGATGGCCTGATGCGGGTGGATCGCAAGCATATCGAGCTGCTTAACCTGCCCGCGCTTGAAACCCTGGTCGGCGGCGCCGGCCCAAGCCGTCGCCAGCAGCAACAATAGACTACGCTCAGGACGACAGACTGTTCAGCCAGAGACAATTTCCACCGCTGGCTGCGGCAATGGCCTCCAGTCGAGCCGCGTGGGCTGCCAAAGCGGCTGCATCGGCGCGCACCACGCGCAGGGGCGCGCGCTCGCCACTGAGGCGTCCGTGGGCGTGGCGCCCCTCATCAGCCCCCGCGCGCGCCGACTCATCGCCCAGCACAAGGGCCACCTGACCACCGGTCATGGCCAGATAGACATCGGCCAAAATCTCGGCGTCGAGCAGAGCGCCATGCAGCTCGCGCTGCGAGTTATCGACCCCGTAGCGCTTGCAGAGCGCATCGAGGCTGTTGCGCTGCCCCGGGTGCAGCCGACGCGCGAGACTCAGGGTATCGGTGACCTCGCAAAGATCGGCAATGCGAGTCCCGTCTGTGCGCCATAACCCCAGTTCGTGATTGAGAAAGCCGACGTCGAAGGCGGCGTTGTGGATGATGAGTTCGGCACCCCGGATGTAGTCCAGAAAGGACTCGGCAATCTCGGCGAAGCGCGGCTTGTCGGCGAGAAACTCGTTGGTGATGCCATGCACCTCAACCGCTTCGGCGTCGATGGCACGGTCGGGCTGAATGTAATGGTGAAAGTGATTGCCGCTCGGGCGACGATCAACGAGTTCCACGCAGCCGATTTCGATCAGACGATGGCCTTCGCGCGGATCCAGGCCGGTGGTTTCGGTATCGAGTACGATCTGACGCATGCTGGCGGTCTACCTTGGAATGCCCTGATTGGCGAGCTGATCGGCACGTTCGTTGTCGGGGTGTCCGGCATGTCCCTTCACCCAGTGCCAGCGCACCTCGTGTCCGGCGAGCGCGGCATCGAGCCGCTCCCAGAGATCGCGATTCTTCACGGGCTCGCGGTTCGCGGTGCGCCAGCCGTTGCGCTTCCAGCGCGCCATCCACTCGCCCACCCCGCGTTTGACATATTGCGAATCGGTGGTGAGTTCCACGCAGGTGCGCCGGGTGAGCGCCTCCAGCGCCATGATGACTGCCATCAGCTCCATGCGATTGTTGGTCGTCTCGCGCTCGCCCCCGCACAGCTCCTTCTCGACCGTGCCCCAGCGCAGCAGCGCGCCCCAGCCGCCCGGCCCCGGATTGCCCTTGCAGGCGCCATCGGTAAAGACATGCACACACTCAGGCATGACCGCCTCCGCCGCGCGTGGTCGGCTCCACCGGGCGCCCAGGCACCAGCCGATGCCGCCGCCGCCAGCTTGGGCGCAGTGGCGTGAGGGTCGAGACCCGCTTCACCGCACGCAGCGCATAGACGGCGCCAAGTCCTGGCAGAACACGCTGCCCGGCCTTATCAAACAGGCCCTCGCGCGCGCCAAGCCAATGTCCAAAGGGCAGGCGAAACATGAACGTTTCCTGAGATTCAATCGAAAAACCCAAGTCAGACAACCACTTCTCCAGATGAATCAGGTTCAGATAGCGACCTTGCCAGGGCGCTGGCGCCTGCGACCCGCGCAGCGCCCGTCCCAGACCCCAGAGGCTCAGCGCATTGAAGCCCAGAATGATGACACGGCCCTCGGGGATGAGCACCCGCTCCACCTCATCGAGCACCCGGCGCGGCGCCGGGGACAGATCAAGCAGATGGGGCAAGACGACCGCATCCAGGCTATCGGGAGCAAAAGGCAAGGCGCACGGATCACCGACCAGGGCCGCGCCAGGCACATCAGCGACACTTGAATCGGCCATGAGCACAGGATGACGGATGCGACTTGCGCCCAAGCTGTCGGTCACATGGTCAAGCACGCCGAGCGCGACCAGGTGGTAGCCAAAGGTATCGCTCAACAAGCGGCGCAGGCACTCAGCCTCGCGCAGCGCCAAGTCGCGACCCAGCTCGGCGGAGTTATACCAGCATTGCAAATCGGACATGAGCGGGCGTAACGGCTGACAAAACGGCATAGGACACAACCTCATCGGGTGCGCCCATGGTAACGCCGATCAGGGTTCTATGGTGAATCCAAGCGCGCCTTGCTCGGCGCTCGCATACTGGAAAACCCCGCTCGCCCTGCGTATCATCAGCGGCTTCCCACATCATAAAGATGCGCTCAAGCAGCGATTTGTCTTTCCGGGGGCCTCATGTTTCCTGCCGCTCGCGCAGCTCGTGCCTTTGCTTTCGTGCTTTTACCCTCACTGCTCGCCGGCTGTGGCGGCGCCACCACGGCCATGACCCGCGATGTCGAGCCGATGCAATCGATCTCTGTTTCCGCGCGTGAATACGGCTTTGTTAGGCCCGCCGCCGATGTGACCATTGTGGAGCGCGAAAGCAGCGGTTTCTCGTCCTGGTTCAGGTTCTCGCGAGGAGGCGACCTCTGGAACCGGGTTCGCTCCGGGATGGCCCTGACCCAGATTCAGCACCCTCAGATCGACGCGCGCATCGACTCGCTACGCCAGGATCCGCGCCATCTCGAACGTCTGAGCGAACGTGCCGGTCCCTATCTGCACCTCATCGTCGAGGAGATCGACCGCCGTCGGCTGCCCATGGAGCTTGCCCTGCTGCCTCAGGTTGAAAGCCGCTTCAACCCCCAGGCCACCTCACCCAAGTCCGCCGCCGGCATCTGGCAGTTCATGCCCTATACGGGGCGCGAAATGGGGCTTCGCCAAGACAGTCTTTATGATGGACGCCGCGATATCCTCGCCTCGACCCGCGCCGCGCTTGATTATCTCGAACAGCTCAACGCCCGCTTCGATGGCGACTGGACGCTCGCCATGGCGGCCTACAATTGCGGCCCCGGCTGCGTCTCGGCGGCCATCGAGCGCAATCGCCAGCGCGGCCAGCCCACCGATTTCTGGTCGCTCAACCTGCCCGCCGAAACCCGTCACTATGTGCCTCGCATCCTGGCCAACGCGCGCCTGGTCGCCAACCCGCGCCGCTACGGTCTCAATCTCCCGCCGATTCCCGACCAGCCGCAACTCGAGGTGGTACAGGTGCGCAAGGCCGTTGATCTGGCGCGTGTCGCGCACCAGTCTGGACTCGATCTCGACACCCTGCGCCGCCTCAACCCTGGCCTCAAACACGAGCGCACCTCAGCCAATCATGCCACCGTGCTCCTGGTTCCAGCCGGTAGCGGCAAACGCCTGAGCTCAGCGCTCGAACGCACCGAAGCCCTGCCCCCAGAGCCGCCCCGCCCCACGCGCACGGCCAGCGCTTCCACAAGCCGCCCAGCCAAAAGCCCGGCTCCGCCATCTCACAAGTCGCACGTTGTACGCGCTGGCGATACGCTCTACTCCATCGCCCGCCGCCATGGCACCGACGTGAAAACGCTCACCTCCTTCAACCGCATCTCGCCAGATGCCCCGCTGCTGCCCGGCCAGACCTTGCGGATTCCAGGCGGACTATCCTGAGCCATCGCGGATCAAGATCCGCCACCGAGGCGCTGCCTGAGCCGCTCGGTCGCGCCCGTTCCCAGGATGGCGATCACCACCAAGAAAAGATTCAGCCAAGCCGCCATAAAGAGAAAATACAGCAGCCCCGAGCAGAGCACGAAGGTCATGCCAATGAGCAGCATACGCGCTCGGCTCCGGGCATGAACTAAGAGACTGAGCAGAAACAGCAGCACGAAGAAGGCGCAAGGATTCAGGGCATCAAGCCCGGCAATCATCAAGGTGAAAAGCGCGAGCGAGGTGGGCGCCCAGCTCAGTTCACCAGGCAGTGACAGACTCAAGGGGCGATGCAGCTCCTGCTCGCCATCACCCAAGCCCAGCGCTGGCGCATGCTCGCGGCAGGCCTGGGCCAGCGCTAGAATCTCACGCCCTCGCCCCTTGGGGCCATCGAAACCCGTTAGCAGATGGCCACAGACAAAGAAGGCCGGAACCGCGCGCGCCTCGGCCCCCAGCTCGGCGGCCATGGTGATATAGCGCTCGACATGCGCCCGATCAGCCGTGAGTTCGTACCCATGCACGCGCAACCAGGGATAGTCGCGCGCGAGAGACTGCGCAAACGGCAGGGCCGCCTGACAATGGGGGCAGCCTTTCGACCAGAAGAGATAGAGATGCACCTCAACCTCGCCCCCAGTCGTCACCGTGCGCCAAGGGATTGCGGCCTCCAGACCAAGCGGCGCACACAACAGAGACAAGACCAGCAGCCCCCTCAAAAGCAGGGCCGGCCTCCCACGCCAGACAGCTGACATCGCGCCTCTCCAGACATCCTTCACACAGCATCAGCTTAGCAGGCCTGAATGCCGCCGTATTTGAGGCGCACCAGAAATTTCTGGACAGCCTTTCTGGAATTTATTAGGATACGCGACTCGCTGCACTCTTAAGGTCAGCGCACCCGCATCCCTCGGAGAGGTGCCGGAGTGGTCGAACGGGCTTGACTCGAAATCAAGTGAAGGCGCAAGCCTTCCGTGGGTTCGAATCCCACCCTCTCCGCCA
>JAFGTZ010000052.1 GCA_016938795.1 Chromatiaceae bacterium
CAAAGGATTCGCCCTCGGCCCGCTCCTCGCCCGCGCCCGGCAGCAGGGCCGGCGTGACCGGGGCCAAGCGAAAGAGATCGACCCCCAGGATGGTCAGCTCGCTGTCGTGCCCGGGCAGAGGGGCGCGCACCTCCACCACCGGGCTCGCCGCCGCGACCACAGGATCGAACGCCAGGGTGGCGTAGAGTCCCTCGTCGAAACCGATGCCCGGCCCGACCAGCTGAAGGTCGGCCTGACCGCCGAGCAGGCGGATGCCGCGCTCGAACTCGCCGAGCGCCGCCGAGTGGATGAGCTGCACCGCAAGCCCCAGGGTCACGCCGAGCGCGATGGCCAGCAGCGAGAGACCGGTCGCCAGGGGCCGGCGCCAGAGACTCGCGAGAAAGAGCTGACGAAAGACTGGATGCGTGGTGAGCCTCATAGCGCTCGCGCATCCTCGCTGAGCCCGTGCGCATCGAGACGCAGCACCCGATCGGCATGGGCCGCCGCCGCGCGCGAATGGGTGACGAGAATGCCGATGGCCCCCGCCGCGCGGATGCGCTCGAAGAGCAGCGCCAGCACGCTGCCGGCGTGTTCGGGGTCGAGGTTGCCGGTCGGCTCGTCGCAGAGCACCAGGCTGGGCTCATGCACCAGGGCGCGCGCGATGGCCACCCGCTGCGTCTCGCCGCCCGAGAGATGGCGCGGCCAGTCGCGCGCGCGCGACTCCAGCCCCACCCGCGCGAGCATCTCCAGGGCGCGCCGCTCGGCCTCGCGCTCCTCGCAGTCGAGCAGCCACAGCGGCAGGGCCACGTTCTGCGCCAGCGTCAGATGCGGCAACACATGGAAGGCCTGAAAGACGAAGCCGAAGGAGCGCCGCCGCAACAGCGCCCAGGCATCCTCGTCGAGCGCCCCGAGATCGCGCCCGTGCAGCAGGATACGCCCGCCGTCCAGGCGCTCCAGCCCGGCGATGCAGTTGAGCAGGGTGGACTTGCCCGCCCCCGACTCGCCCATGATGGCCACCGACTCACCGGGCGCGAGTTGCAGTGACACATCCGCGAAGAGTGGCCGCCCCTGACGGGAGTCGAAGCCTTTGGTTAGATTCTCGATACTTAACATGAGCCGCAGCCAATCAAATGAATCCTGCGGTGAGAGCGCGAAGTGCTATGGTAAGTTCACGCCAACAGGCGCGGAACTTACACCTTCGTTCAGGTTGACCATGCTGCCCCAAATCGAAACCCTGCTGACCCCCTCCGGCCGCGTCAGTCTCAAGGCGCTCGAACACATTGCCCTGCTGTGTGAGGCCGCCGAGTTCGCCGTCTTTCTCCGGCGCCCCGTGCTGGCCGGCTCGGGCATCCAGCCCGGCGCCCTGGCCGCCCGGCCCCGACACACCCCGACGCCCAATGCCACCCATCTGCTCTCCTTCGAACCCGCGCCCGAGGAGGAGGATGTCTCCTCGGAGGCGCTCAGACTCGCCATCTATCCGCTGATCAAGGAGCCCGGCGCGCCAAGGGCCGCGCACGTCTTCACCATCGGGCGCGTCAGCGGCAACGACCTCATCATCCCCGACGTGGTCATCTCCAAGCAGCACGCCATCATCGAGCTCGGCGAGCAGCAGCGCTTCTATCTGCGCGATCGCGGCTCGACCAACGGCACCCGGCTCAACGGCGAGCGCCTCGACAGCCAGCCCCGCGAGCTTCACGACAGCGACATCCTCACCTTCGGACGCTATGCATTCAGCTTTCTCGCCCCCGCCTCGCTCCACGCGCGCCTCACCGGCGCCTAGACCCGGTCGGGGCCTGATTACAGCAGCACAAGGCTGGCCAGCCCGAGGAAGATGAAAAAGCCGCCCGAGTCGGTGAGTGCGGTGATGAGCACCGAGCTGCCGAGCGCGGGGTCGCCGCCGAACCGCTGGCGCAGCAGCGGGATGAGCACCCCGGCGCTGGCCGCGAGCAGCAGATTGAGCGTCATGGCGGCGGTCATCACCAGACCGAGCGCCAGGTTGCCATAGAGCAGCCAGGCCAGAAGGCCAATGACCCCGCCCCAGACCAGCCCGTTGATGAGCGCCACCCCCAGCTCCTTGCCGAGCAGCCGCCAAAGACTCGACGGATCCACTTGCCCCATGGCAATGGCGCGCACGATCATGGTGATAGTCTGGTTGCCGGCATTGCCGCCAATGCCGGCAACGATGGGCATGAGGGCCGCGAGCGCCACCAGCTGCGCGATGGTGTCCTCGAAGAGGTCAATGACACGCGAGGCCACGAAGGCCGTCACCAGATTGATGGCGAGCCAGGCCCAGCGGTTTTTCACCGAACGCATCACCGGGGCGAAGAGGTCTTCTTCCTCGCGCAGACCGGCATTGCCGAGAATTTCGGCCTCGCTCACCTCGCGGATATGATCGACCGCATCGGCCACGGTGAGACGCGCAATCAGCCGGCCCTCGCCATCGAGCACCGGCACCGAGACCAGATCGTAGCGCTCGAAGGCCTGGGCGGCGCGGCTGGCGTCATCCTCGGGATGGAAGGTGACCACCGACTCGACCTGCATGACCTCGGAGACGGCGCGCTCAGGGGCATTGATGAGCAATGCCTCCAGGGTAAGCAGACCACGAAAGCGTCCTTCGCGATCAACAACATAGAGCTTATCGGTATGATCGGGCAGCGCCTCGAAGCGACGCAGATAGCGCGCGACCACCCCCAGGCTGACATGCTCGCGCACCCGCAGCAGCTCGAAGTCCATGAGCGCCCCGACCGTCCCCTCGGGCCAGGACATGGCCGCGCGCACATGCTCGCGCGCCTCCAGGTCGAGGGTGTCGAGCACCTCTTCGACCACCTCGGCAGGCAGATCGGGCGCCAGATCGGCAAGCTCATCGGCGTCGAGCGCACCCGCCACCAGACGCAGCTGCGCTACCCCCATGGCCTCGATCAGACCAGGGCGAACCGCATCGGAGACCTCCAGCAGGATGTCGCCGCCCATGTCGGCGCGCACCAGATCCCAGAGAAAAAGGCGCTCGGAGAGCGGCAGCGTTTCCAGAATCCAGGCGATATCCGCCGGATGCAGCCGGTCGAGCTTGCGCTGCAAACGCGCGATGTTCTGCCTGTGAGTGATGGTCTCGACCAGATCCTGATGCGGCATCCGCATCTGCTGGCGCTGCACCAGGTCATCAACAAGACGCTGACGACTGAGCAGCTCCCGCACGTCACTGAGATGACGGCGCAGAATATCCGGATCATCTGACTTGGGCTGGGTCATGCGCGCACTGCCCGCAAGAAATTGATGGGCGCCCACTTTACCCGAAGTTGATGGCGAGGTGAGGACATTGGGCGCACGCCATTCAGGGTGCGTTCTGTTCGCGGCGCACCGCCTCCTTGAAGGCCTCGATCTCGGCGACCAGATCCGCAGGCGGCGAAGCGGAAGCACCGCTCTCCCGGGCGGGAAGCGGTGGTGGCCTAGTCGCGGCGGCGCTCGGCGCATCGGGAACGGGCCGCAGCGGCGCAACAGGGGGCTCGACAGCCGAGGTCACCACATCGGCTTGCGCAGCCAGCGGCGGCAGGATCGGGACAACGGCAGGGCGCAGCGCCGCATACAGCGAGATGGCCACCGCCAGCGCGCTGAGCCCCATCAGCACCCAGGCCCAGAGAGGCACCCGCGCCCCTGCGTCACGCCGCCCGGCATCCAGCAGCGGGAGCCGCTCCAGGCGCGGCACCTGACCCTGCTCGCGCGCCTGCTGCGAGCGTTGCAATGCCTCCAGGATATAACTCATGCCTGCTCCTCCCGCGCCTGCGGGGCCGGATCCGAGACTGGCGCGGGCTGCAGATGGGGAACGCCCGGCAGGTTCACCGCATTATGCAAACGGATCAGGGTGCGTGGACCGGCGATGCCATCGGGCTCAAGTCCCTGGGCACGCTGAAAGGTTCTCAGCGCCTCGCGTAGCTGCTCATCGAACAGGGGTGAATCATCCTCCGTCACACCCAGCTCGGGCACCTCGCTGAGCAGACGTCGCAACCAACGCACCGCCTCTCCGGAGGAGTCGGCCTTAATGACCTGGGTTCCCACCGGTGGCGGCTGCCAGAGCATGTGAAAGCGCCCATTCCAGGCCGAGGCCAGCGCCGCGCTCGGCACGTGCCGGGCACCATCGGGATGCTCGATCAGCAGATGCCCGTCCTCAATGGCGACCAGCACCAAGACCTTGGGCGCCCCCTCCCGAGCGCGCATTTCAAGCAAGGCGGGCCGATCAACCGCGCGCAGTGTTTCAAGATCGCCCTGATCACGCTCGCAGGCCAGCCCCAAACGCCCCATATCGGCACAAGGGTCGCGCCCCTCGGGCCAGTCCATCTCCAGCCCCCAACGGGTCAGCAGCAATGGCCAGGCCGCATCGAGCGGCAAGGCCCATTGTGCCAGGTCAACCGGAGGCGGCGACTCGATCACCTCGGCCTGCTCCGCCACCTCGACCTCTTGCTCAAGCAGCGGCCACAGCCACTGATAGCCCAGCCAGCCCAGCCAGCCCAGCCAAAAGGCCAGCGCGAAAAGGGCGAGCCATTGCAAGGTCGGGCGCACCGTCGAGAGCGGCAAATGCCACTTGGGTTGGTCCCAGAGTTCGCGCGCGGCGCGCTCGACGATGGCGCGGTCCACCCGGGAGGCTCCCGTGACACAGGCCCCAAGCAGGGCGCGATCACAAAGGATGTTGATCAGACGCGGCACACCGCCCGTCAACCGATGCACCCGACGCATGGCGGCGGGCGTGAGCAGCGCGCGCTCGCCTCCGGCGACACGCAGCCGATGGCGGATATAGTCGAGTGTTTCAGCCTGATCGAAGGGGCGCAGATGAAAGCGTGCGGTAATGCGCTGATCGAGCTGGCGCAGCGAGTCGCGCGCAAGCAGGCGACGCAGCTCAGGCTGACCGATGAGAAAGACCTGAAGCAGCTTATGGCGGCTGGTTTCGAGATTGGTCAGCAAGCGGATCTGTTCGAGCACGCGCGGGCGCAGATTCTGCGCCTCGTCGATGATCAGCAGAGGGTGGCGTCCGCGGGCATGGGCATCGAGCAGATAGGCGTTGAGATGATCGACCAGCACCTTGAGCGAGCGCTCGCCTGGCGGCAATTCGATCTGGAATTCCGCGCAGATGGCGCGCAGCAAATCCTGCGCGGTGAGCGCCGGATTGACGATCAGCGCCACATCAACCCCTTCGGGAAGCTGCTCCAGAAAGGCGCGGCAGACCGTGGTCTTGCCGGTTCCTACCTCGCCGGTGAGCAACACGAAGCCGCCGCTTTCGCCCGCGCCATAGAGCAGATGCGCAAGCGCCTCCTGGTGCTGGCGACCGAGGAAGAGATAGTGCGGGTCGGGGACGATTGAAAAACCGGGTTCGCGAAGCCCGAAGTGTTTTGAGTACACCTGGCTACTGGGTGATGAAGTCATCGAAGTAGAGCCCGGCCAGGGTCACACTGCCCACCTGCTTGAGCAACACCCGTTGGAGCATTTCCAGCGCGCTGAGGCGTAAATCCTCACGCTGCGCAACATCGCTCACCACATCGACGTCGCGCCCCCCGAGGTAGTGGATGAGCCGGTCGCGAATCAGCGGCATGTGGGTCTCGACGACGGAGGCATCTGCGGCTGTGCGGACATAAAGCTGCACGCCGGCCTTCAGATAGTGCGGCATCCCGTCCTCGCCGCTGAGATTCACGACCAGATCGGGTTCGAGCGACAGATAGCGATCGGTGGGAGCGGCGGCCTCATCGCCAGCCTGAGCGCCAGCGCACCCGACACCGAGCGCGAAGGAGAGCAACAGGGAGGAAAAAACCTTGTTCATGAGCAATGCGTTGGCCTTGAGCGTTGAGAGTGGTCGCGCGCATGAGTGGCATGGACAAAGCACCCGCCGCGCGACAGCGCACGAAACATCGGATTGAACGATACGATCGCACCGCGCGCGACGCAAGGGCCAAGGCCAGACCCATGGCGCGCACGGCGGCGTCAGAGATGCGCCGATCAGGCGAAATCGTGACGCAGAATCGCCTCAGCGCGGCGACAGAGTTCACGCCCGTAGTCGGTCCACAGCCCCTGCCCCCAGTAGCGGTAGCAACTGGTCTGCGAGGTCAGCAGATAATAGAGCGCCTTGAGATAGCGCGGGTCGTTGCTCGGCACGCCAGGTACCAGCACCTTCTCGTTAAAAAGCGCACTCACCTCCTCCATGGGGCCGAGCACATTGTCATAGCCCTTGACCCAGGAGAGATCGTTCGTCCAGCTTCCGCCATCCATATGGAAACGGCCATCCTCTTGGCGCAGCTCCTCGATCACCTTATTCAGACGCTCGGGGCCGTCGCCTGGCTGCATGCGCGCCCAGATGCGATCGTGGAACAGCGGCTGAATCTCGGGGAAGTCGCGCTCCTTGATGCCGAGCGCAAAGAGATGTTCGAGATATTCGCTCGCGTTCATCAGCGGGGTTGGGGTGCCGCTGGCCGCGCGCACCACCTCCATGAACTTGGGCGGAAACTCGTTCATCATGACCCCACCGTTCTCGCCATCGGCAATCTGGGTCACCAGCGGCGGGATGGACTGACCGGCCAGCTCGACGCGGTCGAGACTCTGCGCCTCGTACCAGGGCTGCATCTGGGCCACCAGCTTGGTATCCGAGCCCTGGGTCTTGATGATGGCGAGGATGCTCGCCGTTTCGCCCTTGGAGTTGACGCAGACCAGGCGGTGCGGAATGTGCGGACGCTCAGGATGGCGCTCGGTGCCGACCCGATGCACGCTGTGCTCTTGCAACAGCACCCATTGATAGCCGCAATCGACCAGGGTCTTGACGAACTCGTAGGCCACATCCGGATGATTCGGCAGCGCCATCTCGGAGGGTGAGAAACCGCGCACCCGCTCCAGCGCCTCCCAGCCGAAGATGGCCGCGAAGTGATGCTGAAAGGCGCGCACATGCAGCCGATAGTCCTGCACCGGGGTGGAAGGCGCGACCGCATGGCCCCAGGGCATACCGAGCCACTCCACGGCCGGGCTGTAATCGGGATTGCAGGTGATATTCTTGAGCGCGTCGATGACGTGATGCTCGCCCATCTTGCGCAGCCCATGGAGCAAGGTGCCCGAGTATTCGAGCATGCAGCGCGGCGCATGCCCCTCGCCGATCAGCTGCGGCACGAATTCACCGATGCGCTTGTAGCACCAGACAAAGGTCGGCGCGTTGTGATTGTCGCCGATGTGCTGGTTCTCCATCATGTACTGGAGATTGCTGATGACCTCGGCGGTGCCCAGATCGGCGCCACCCGCCGGGATGAGCGGCTGATGCTGATGCAGCGCGATGGCCGTGGCGGCGCGGGTGGCGCCGAAATCGATCCCACCGCGCTCGGCAAAGAGCGCGCGCTTGCGCCCCGCGTCGAGGACGCGCTGCACATCCTCCTCCTGGCCGCAGAGATTGGGAAGGTCATTGAGATACTCGGGCAACTGCTTCACGACATCGACTCCTGCTTGATTGACGCGACCACCGAAGGCTTCGCCCGACCGTTTAGGGCAAGTCCGGCTGCTTGGGTTCGAGAGGTTCGGAGGGGACAGATTGGGCGCCGGATCGCGCCTCGGCCTCGGGTGCCGAGACGCCCGGCTCCGCATGCTTGGAAACAGACAGGGCTAGCGGCGCCTCGCGCGCCGCTTCTGGCGCTGGCTCTGACCTGGGCGCCGGCGTGGGTTCCCGGGCAGCTTCAGCGTCCGGTTCGTGCGGCTGCGCCGGCGCCGTGAGCAGCGGCTCGGCGGGCGTCTCCGGCGTTGCCAGGGCGCGCGCGAGCGCGGCGCGACTGGCATCGAGATCGGCCTCGGCACGCGGCACCCAGGCCTCTCCCCAGTAGAGGTTGCAACTGGTCTCGGCGCGCAACAGCCGCCACAGGGCCTCCTCGATGGCCTCGGCGCGTGCGCCCTCGCGCTCGCCGCGCTCGCCGGCATACCAGCGCGCCTCGTGAATCTGGCGGCTGAGGTCGGCGAAGGACGCCAGGGTCTCGCGCTGGCGCTCGGAACCGGTCCACTGAGTGAAATCGCGCCCATGGTGCCAGCCGGTGTTCCAGGCGCCGGTGCGCACCCGCACCTCGCCATGGGCGCCATG
>JAFGTZ010000053.1 GCA_016938795.1 Chromatiaceae bacterium
CCCGAACTCGACGCGGTCATCGACTGCCCCGTCGGCGAGTGGCGCGCGCTCTGGCGCACGGGACGCTTCAGGGAGCTGTGGCGCGCGCTCCTGGCCATGCGCGAGACCTTGCGCGCCGAGCGCTTCGACCGGGCCATCGACCTGCAAGGACTCTTCAAGAGCGGCCTGCTCACCTGGTTCACGGGCGCGCCCGAGCGCATCGGGCTTGGCTCGCGCGAGGGCAGCCAGTGGCTGATGACGCGGGTGCTCGCACGCGGCGGCGAACCCGAGCGCATCGGCTCGGAATACCGCTATCTGGCCGAACAGCTCGACCTGCCGCTCGCTGCCTTCGCCATGCACGTGCCGGTCACGGCGAAGGCGGCGAACGCGGCAAACCAGCTCATCGAGACCCATCAGCTCCAGCCGGGCTATGTCGCGCTCTGCCCCTTCACCACCCGACCCCAGAAGCACTGGCCCAAGCGGCACTGGACGCAGCTTGCCGAGGGGCTGCACGCCGAGCTTGAGCTCATCCCGGTGCTGCTCGGCGGCCCGAACGATGCCGAGGCGGCGGCCCAGATCGTGGAGCACTGCACCGCGCCCCTGGTCAATCTGGCGGGCCAGACCGGGCTTGCCGAGGCGGTGGCGCTTATCGACCGGGCCGCGCTGGTGATTGCGGTGGACACCGGCCTTGGGCATATTGGCATCGCGCGCGCGCGCCCGAGCCTCTTGTTGTTCGGCTCGACCTGTCCCTATCGCGACACCGGACGCGCCGATGCCCGCGTGCTCTACCACCCGCGCCCCTGCTCGCCCTGCAAGCGCAACCCGACCTGTGGGGGCACATTCGAGTGCATGAGCGACATCACGCCCGCCGAGGCGCTCGCCGCCGCGCGCGAGCTGCTGAGGCCAGAGCCCTTGCCCGAGCCCTTGTCCGAGCAAGCTGCGGAGTCCGCGCATGACTGAGAGTCAGCCGCTGCGCATTCTGCATGTCGAGGGCGGACGCCATCTCTACGGCGGCGCCTTTCAGGTGCTGCATCTGCTGCGCGGACTGCAGGCGCGCGGACACCGGAACCTGCTCGCCTGCCCGCGCGGCTGCGAACTCGCGCGCGCCGCCGAGCCGGTGGCCGAGGTGCATGGGATGCTCATGCACGGTGATGCCGATCTGTTCATGATCGCCCGACTGGCCCGGCTCATCCGGCGCGCGCGCCCCGATCTGGTGCATCTGCACAGTCGTATCGGGGCCGATGTC
>JAFGTZ010000361.1 GCA_016938795.1 Chromatiaceae bacterium
GACCGCCGCCAGATCCTGCTCCAGCGACGCCCGGAACTGCACCGGCACCCCACGCTCCTCCAACCACGCCAGATCCGCCTCATTCCAAGGCGTGCGCGGACAGGCCGTCCCCACATAGGGCACAGTCGCCCCCGACTCGATCAGCAACCGCGCCACCAGCAACTCCGATCCCTCATAGCCCGAGACGATTACCCGCCCCTTGATCGGCATGGCCGCCAGCGCCCCGCTGATCGCCGGCAAGAACTTGTTCTTCGCCGCATCGACCTTGTCCTGCGCAATTCCGCACGCCTGACCGATGGCATCCAGCCAGGCCGCCGTCCCATCGCGCCCGACCGGCGCCGACCCGACCACAGGCCGCCCCGCCGCCGCAAACTCACGCGCACTGGCCTGATACTGCGGATGGATCGCCGCCGCCGCCGCGCAATCGAGCGCCGCATAGAGTTCGCGCCATTCGCGCGTCGGCACCACAGGCCCCACAGCCAGCCCCAGCGGATCGAGCATCATCCCGATCCCGACCGGATCGGCCGGGAACATCTCACCCAGCAAGGTCACGGTCGGACGCTCACTGCGCCCCCCGCGCGGCGCCTGCACCGGCCCCTGCTCGGCCTCCAGACGCGCATACTGAAGCATGGCCCCGGCGAGCACATCCTTCGCCTCGGCATGGGTCGGCGTGCCAAACCCCGGCACATCGATGCCCAGGATGCGCACCCCGTTGTGCTCCTTGGGCAGCAGCCGCAAGGGCACGCCCGAGGCGGTCGGCACGCACAGATTGATCGCCACAATGGTATCGAGCTTGTCGGGATCGGCGAGCTTGAGCACCGCCTCGCGTGCGTCCTCAAACAACCGCCCCGAGACCAGCGATTCCGAGTCGAACGGCACATAGCCGATCGAGCGCCGCGCCCCATAGAAGTGCGCGGTAAAACTCAGCCCATAGACACAGCAGCCCGAGCCGACCAGCACCATGGCGGTGCGGCGCATCCGCAAGCCCACACGCAGCGCGCCA
>JAFGTZ010000362.1 GCA_016938795.1 Chromatiaceae bacterium
ACATCATGGCATCCACGCTGGTTTCACTTGGTTTTCTGGGTGCGCTTTTTGGTGGCGGTGATGGCGCGAATGACTGCGCGCTCGAGGCTGAGCGGGCGGCGCGCACCATGGCGCGCATCGAGGCGCAATGGCCGTTGCGGCCCGCGACCGACCCACTGAATCGGCATGTGCAGCAACTCGCCGAGCGCATCGCGCGCGTCGCTCCCGAGGCCGCGCCGCTGCGCCTGACGCTGGTGCGCAACCTCGAACCCCTGGCCTTTTCCGCCGGGGCGGGCGAGATTGTGCTCAGCGATGGACTGCTGCTCTTCGTGCGGGATCGTGCGCAACTCGCCGCCGTGCTGGCCCACGAGCTGGCGCATCAGCTGCTTGGGCATTTCTGCGCCTCCAACCGCACGGACGAACGCATCCGCATCGGCGGCGTGACCCAGCATTTCGATCTGACGCGCGAAATCGAAGCCGACCGCGAGGCGGTTCATCTGCTCGCCGCTGCGGGCTTCGATCCCTCGGCCATGGCGGACATTCTGGCCTGCCTGATCGAGTCGGGCGCCCCCGACGAGACGCTGGCTATCCGCTTGCGCGCGCTCGGCGATCCGCCCCGAGGCGGCGGAGCCAATTCGGTCGAGGACAGCCGCCGATTCAACCAGCTGCGCGCCCAGCTGGCCAAGGAACTCAGCGGTCTAGGCGCGCCTGGGGTCTGCCATCCGCCGCGCTAAGGCGCATGGCGGTCTGCGCCCCTACCCGGAGCATGAAACAACGCTGTTATCTGCTCTCGCACCTCTAACGCTGCGGCGCGGGCAGGCGCGCCACAGCGCCGCCGTCGAGCCGGAACACCGCGACCGTTTGGGCCAGGGTGTGGGTCTGCTCGGTCAGACTTTCGGCGGCGGCGGCAGCCTCCTCGACCAGGGCGGCGTTCTGCTGGGTCATTTCGTCCATTTGCGAGACGGCGCGTGCAATCTGCTCGATACCCGAACTTTGCTCGCGCGAGGCGCGCGCGATGGCCTCGATAAGCGCGGCCACGCGCTCGAAGCTTGTGACCATTTCATCCATGGTGCCGCCGGCCTCACCCGCAAGCGCCGCGCCCTGTTCAATCTGAGTGACTGAGCCGGTGATGAGCGCCTTGATTTCCTTGGCGGCACTAGCCGAGCGCTGGGCCAGGTTGCGCACCTCGGAGGCCACCACCGCAAAGCCGCGCCCCTGCTCGCCCGCGCGCGCCGCCTCGACCGAGGCGTTGAGGGCGAGGATGTTGGTCTGGAAGGCAATGCCATCGATGACCCCAATGATGTCGGCAATCTGACGACTGGAGGCGGCGATGCTTGACATGGTCTCAACGAGCTGGCGCACCCGCGCCCCGCTCTCGCCGGCCACTGCGTTGACCTGCTGGGTCAGGCCGTTGGCCTGTTCGGCATCGCTGGCATTCTGGCTCACGGTGGCGTTGAGTTGCTCCATGGAGCTGGAGGTTTGCTCCAGACTGGCCGCCTGCTGCTCGGTGCGCGCGGACAGATCGCTGTTGCCGGTGGCAATCTCGCCCGCCGCGCTGTCGATGGCCGCCGAGACCTCGAGAATGCGCCCCACCACCTCGCGCAGCCGCGCCACCGTGGTGTTGGTGTCATCCTTGAGCTGACCAAAGGTGCCTTGATAGTCGCCCTCGATGGTGCGCGAGAGATTGCCCTCGGCAATGGCCTCGAGCACCTTAGCCACATCGGCAAGCCCCGTGGAGACGATATCGAGCAGCCGGTTGAGACCCTCGGCCACCTGGCGGAAAAAGCCGCTCTTGCCGGCCAGCTCCATGCGGCGACTGAAATCGCCGGCAGTGGCGGCTGCAATGAGCCCGGCGATGTCGCGCTCGGCCAGCACCTCGGCGCTGCGGTCGATCCACTGGGTCACACGCCCGATATAGACACCGTCCTCATCATAGATGGGCGTGGCGGTAAAGTGCAGATGACGCCCGCCGAGCAGGGTATCGAAGGTGCGCGAGCCGTCGAGCTTGGCGCGAAAGGCGGTGCGCACTTGATCGTCCTCGAAATAGTCGGCGAGACTGGTCCCAAACATGGCGTCCGCGCTCAAGCCGGGAAAACGTGCGGCAATGGCCTCGGCAATGGCCTGCCAGAGGTCGTGCGCGGCCTTGTTCATGTACACCAGCCGGTTGGTCTGATCGGAGAAGGTGACCGGAACCGTCACATGATCGAGTCCGGAGCGCACCTGAAAATTCTCCCTGAGCATGCGACGACTGGCCTGCTGATCATAGTCGAGGCGTGCCTGTACCGTCTTGACCGCGCTGAGTATGTCGCCGAGTTCATCACCGCTCGGCACCTGGATGCGCGTGCTGTAATCGCCTTCGGCAATGGCGCCCAGATGATGCAGGGTGAGGCGCAGCGGCCCGGCAATCTTGCGCACCAGCCAGATGCCAAGCAGGAGGGCCGCCAGCGCGGCCAGCGACCCAAACGCCAGGGCCTGACGCTCGGCGGTTCGTGCTGCGTCAACAAAGGCCGCGCGCTCCAGGCGAGAGACCTCATCCACCCGCGCGCGCAACGCCTCGATGGCCACCTTGTAGTGGCGCCAGAGCGGATTGGCCTCGTTGGTGTAGAGTCGGCGCGCACCAACCAGATCATGGGCGTCGAGCCGCGCCAGCACATCGCGCTCGATTGCACCCTGACGCCCGCGCTCGCGCGCGATGAGATCGAGCGCCGCCAGCGCCTCGGAATCCTCACCCTGATGAGCGCGCGCCGAGGCGAGCGCCTCGTTGAAGGCTTGGTCGGAATCGCGCAGATTGCGCCGCGCCTGCTCGTCGTCGGTATACATGAGCAAATGGCGCATGGCGGCGATCATCTGCAAGCCATGGCTGAACATCTCGTGATAGGCGCGCTCCAGCACCAGGGTTTCGGCATCGAGATGGCGCATCTGCTCGGTCGCCTGACGCAGACTGAGCAGGGCGGTGGCGAGCGCCAGGGCGAAGAGCGCCGCAATGATCAAGAGACCGCCCGGCAGGGCGCGACGAATGGCCAGCGAGTTGATGCCCGAGATCAGCCGCGCCGCCCAGGGGCGTGGCGCACGTCCGGCGCGCAGCCGTGCGTGCTCACGCTCGGCGGCGGCAATCTGCTCGGGGCTTGCCTGACGGCGCACCGAGACATAGCTGGTGATGACACCCTTCTCGCGTACCGGCGAGACCGTGGCCTCGACCCAGTAGAAATCGCCATTCTTGCAGCGATTCTTCACCAGACCGCTCCAGGAATGCCCGGCCTGAATGGTCTGCCACATCTCGGCGAAGCAGGCCGGCGGCATGTCGGGGTGGCGGATGATGTTATGCGCCGCCCCAACCAGTTCGGCCTCGCTGAAACCACTGACCTCAACGAATGCCTCATTCACCGACAGAATGCGACCCTCAAGATCGGTCCGCAAGACCAGCAACTGGTTCTCGCGCAGTCTTCGTTCGGTACCGGTTTGCGACGCTTGGGTGCTCATGCGGATACTCTCGTGCCTTGGGTTCTGAGTGGGCGGACCATGCAGAGGTCATTGTAGCCGCCGGCGCGGCCCGGGCGGATAGAATGATGCCCTTTCCACCAACAGCCGCGAGCAACCATGCGCAGCGCCCCCTTTGAACACCGCTTTCGTGTCGCCCTGCACGATACCGATGCCGCCGGCGTGCTCTTTTTCGGCCATCTGTTCCGCCACGCCCATGACGCCTACGAAGCCTTGATGGCGCACAGCGGACTGCCGCTCGATGCGCTGATTCGCGCCGCTGAGTGGCATCTGCCGCTGGTACATGCCGAGGCCGATTATGGCGCGCCGCTGCGCCACGGCGAGCAGGTGCGGGTCACCATCGAGGTGCTGGAGCTGGGTCAGCGCGCCTTTACGCTGGGATACCGCTTTGCACTTGAGGATGGTCGCGAGGCGGCGCGGGCGCGCACCGTGCATGTCTGCATCGAGGCGGCGGCGGGGGTCTCTAGACCGCTGCCCGAGTCGCTGCGCGCGGCGCTCGCACCCTATCGAAGCGCAGCCTCGGGCGACTGATTCAGCCCTCGGGGAGCGCCGTCTTGCGCCCCTCGGCATCCACATTCACGAAGGTCATGCAGGTCGAAAAGATGGATTCCTGCTCGCCGCTGCCGAGATGCTCGGCGAACACCTCGACGGCATAGGTCAGCGAGGTGCGCCCCTGGCTCCGCTTGCTGGAGGTGAAGCGCAGCACCGCGCCCTGACGCACCGAGCGATGAAACTCCACGCTGTCCATGGCCACGGTAACCAGACGACTGCCCGGATGGTCGCGGCTCGCGGCAATCCAGGCGATTTCATCGACCCATTTGAGCAGAAAACCGCCAAACAGATCGCCATAATGATTCAGGTGCTCGGGACGCACCACCTTGAAGCTTTCCACACCTAATCCCTCACTCAAGCCAGACACGCACTGACAGAGCGCGAGCCCAGAGAACAGACAACGCCGATTCAGCTTCGAGCCGACCGCTTTTGGCGTTGCGTGACAGATGCCGCCGCACCCCTTTCGCCCAGCGCATCATCCACTCCGCACGGAGCCGCACAAGCCAGATTAACCCGTCCGGGGGATCGGTGTGTCATTGGATGCCGAGAATGCGCGCCCTGGCCGGAGCCTGGGCGCTGTGACGATCCGATCGCCTCAGACCCAATCGCCTCAGACGGGGCGACCCGACCGGAGGGTTCGTGAGCCTTCGACAAACTGCAAGCCGCCGAGTCCCACCAGTCCGCAAATCGGGAGCGCGAGAAAGAGCAACGCACTGGGTTGCTCAAGCAGGCTCAGGCTGATGAGGCCAGCGCCGAACGCCAATTCCGGCAGCCCCTGGCGCCAGCCCCGTTGACGCACTGTCAAGGCCGGGATGTTCTTTGGCGTCCGCACAAAGTCGCTGCGATGTCCAAGCACGGCCTCCAAGCCGGCACGCGCATTGGACAGCAGCAGGCCGCTGGTGAAGGCGAGGGTCAGCGGCACATCCTGAATGAATCGCCAGACGCTCTGGCCCTCTGTGCCCAGCATGAGAAAGAGCAGTGGAGCAAGGAGCCCAAAGGCGGAGGCGATGGCGGCGATGGCGGCGAGCGCGGGCCCCGCGACCAGGACGCCGGTGATGAGCGGCAGACTGAGGAGCAGACAGGCCATCCCGACCAGAAAAGCCAGCGGCTGTGCCAGTTGCAGGCTGATCATGAGCTTTTTCCAGGGCGCGAGCAGCGAGCTTGCCCAAAGGCTGGGCATCAGCTTGAAAAAGCATTGCGCAAAGCCCTTGGTCCAGCGGAATTGCTGCGTTCGCCAGGCGCGCGCCGAGATTGGCAGCAACCCGGGAACCCGCACATCGCCAAGATAGGTGGAGCGCCAGCCGCTCAGATGCGCGCGCAGGCTCAGGTCGAGATCCTCGGTCAGGGTATCGCCATGCCAACCGCCAGCGTCCTCGATGGCGGCGCGGCGCCACAGACCACAGGTTCCATTGAAAGGAACCGGCAGGCCAAGACGACGGCGGGCCTCCTGTTCCACCTTGAAATGCGCGTCCAGAAGACGCGCCTGGGCGCGGGTCAGCAGGTTGTGCTCGGGATTGAGATGATCCCATCGGGTCTGGACATAGGCCAGACGGGAATCGGCTTGCAAGACCGCCACGGTTCGACGCAGAAAATCTGCGGGCGGAATGAAATCGGCATCGAAAATCGCCACAAAGGGGGCCGCTGATTGCTCAAGACCGGCCGCGAGCGCGCCTGCCTTGAAGGCCGTGCGCTCATGCCGATGCAACAACTCAACCTCAAAGCCGCGCTCACGCGCCTCGCTCACAGCCGCGCGGCTGATGGCAAGCGAATCGTCGGTGCTGTCATCCAGGATCTGGATGTAGAGGCGTTCCCGAGGCCAATCGAAGGCCATGACGGCGGCCAGAATCCGCTGAACAAGCTCACCCTCGTTGTAAACCGGAATCTGAACCAGAACGGCGGGCATCTCGTGCTCGTCCAAAGGTTGCAGACCAGGCGGCGTTCGGCGCGCCACAAGGCGACCGAGTGAGAGCAACAGCAGATTGAGCGAAAATGCAAGCAGCAGGCCAAGGCCCACTGTGAGTAAATGCTCGACAGTCGGAGCAAATGCAAGCATGGAGGCGGTTACCTGAAAAAGGCGCGTTGAGGTTGATGGGTGAAGTGATGGCCGGGCTTTGTTTCACGAGTCTGTCACGCGGTCGGACCACGGACCTCGTGGAACCCTGTCCGAGGCGCGATTATGCTACAGCGCGCCCATGTTGGGGCGGCCCTGCGCGTCGCCTTGCGCGTCGCGCCGCGACTGTCATTCCTCCGCCCTCAACGACATGCGACTTCGTCCAACGCTGGGCCAGGTGTCAGTGACGAGACAACAGCGCGTATCCATCGCCTGGAAGCGTCGCGGCCAGTCAGGCATTTGTCGGCGCGGCCTCAGCCGGGACTTGGCATGGCGCAGACCGTGCCAGCGACAACCGCTCCCGCGCCCTGAAGCACCCATCGCGGAGACACACAGCCTGCGGTTTCTTGCTGTCCGCACCCGAGGAATCGTCTAAACACCGTCATCTCATCGACTCAAACCACTTTTATCCCCCGTTCAGTCAGGGTATTTTGGCGCGCGCCTGTGACGCGCATCACAACAACAACCTGACATTCCTGGGGGGACCATGTCCGCAACACCCGAACTGGGCTGGGTCGATATCCTCGTCATTCTGGCCTATCTGCTTGCCACTGCCTATCTCGGCTGGCTGGGTTACCGGGGCACCCGCTCGGCGGCCGATTTTCTGGTCGGCGACCGCTCGGCGCATCCCGTCATCATGGCCATTTCCTATGGCGCCACCTTCATCTCGACCGCCGCCATCGTCGGCTTCGGCGGGGTAGCCGGGCTCTTCGGCATGAGCCTGCTGTGGCTGACCTTTCTCAACATCACGGTCGGCATCCTCATCGCCTTTATCTTTCTTGGCGAACCCACCCGACGCCTTGGCCATCATCTTGGCGCCCACACCTTCCCCGAGCTGCTCGGGCGGCGTTATCAAAGCCGCGCCATCCAGATCTTTGCCGGGGCGCTCATCTTTCTCTTCATGCCGCTCTACTCGGCCGCCGTCATGACCGGCGGGAGCGTCTTTGCCGCCACCCAGTTCGGTATCGACTTCGAGGTGGCGCTGCTGATCTTCGCGCTCATCACCGCCGCCTATGTGATTCCCGGCGGGCTCAAGGCGGTGATGTACACCGACACCCTGCAGGGCTTCATCATGGTCGCGGCCATGATCTTTCTGCTGGTGTTCACCTATTCGAGCCTTGGCGGCGTGACCGAGGCCCACCAGAAGCTCGGCGCGCTGGCCGATCTGGCGCCCGCGCCCCTGCAGGCCATCGGGCATCAGGGCTGGACCGCCATGCCGGCCTTCGGCTGGGGCGCCCAATCCTACGATCTCTGGTGGATCGTGGTGAGTTCCATCATCCTCGGGGTCGGCATCGGGGTGCTTGCCCAGCCGCAGCTTGCGGTGCGTTTCATGACGGTGCGCAGCCGGCGCGAACTCGATCGCGCGGTGCCCATCGGCGCGGTCTTCATCATGCTCATGACCGGCACGCCCTTTCTGGTCGGCAGTCTCTCGAACGCCTGGTTTGTCGAGCACGGGCCTCTGCTCAACGGACGTGTTGTGCAAGACATCGACGCCGAGCACAACAAGGCCCTGGTCGAGCTGATGCGCCAGGATGACAGCGGCGCCTGGACGCCCATCATCAGCGACAAGACCCAGACCCCGGCGCGCGCACCGCTGGTCATCGGCGAGCGCACTCAGGCCATTGATGCCGAGGGCGCGTCCTTCGAACTGGTCGCGGGCCGCTCCACTGTTGTCACCTATGTGAAGGGCGATGCCGACAGCATCATCCCGGCCTTTATCAGCGCCGCGCTGCCGCGCTGGTTCGGGCTGATCTTCTTCCTGGCCCTGCTCGCTGCGGCCATGAGCACCATGTCGAGCCAGTTTCACACCATCGGCACAGCGGCCGGGCGCGACCTCTACGAACGCCTTGGCGATCGCCACGGCGAGCGCGAGCCGAGCCTGCTGGTGATGCGTCTGGCCGTGATGCTGGGCCTGCTGATCGCCGTCATCATCAGCTATACGGTGCGCCAGGACTATGTGGTGGCGCGCTTTACCGCCATCTTCTTCGGGCTCTGCGC
>JAFGTZ010000363.1 GCA_016938795.1 Chromatiaceae bacterium
CTCCATGAGCGCCTCCTTGGCAAGCAGCATGGCCTTCTCGGCCGAGCCGCCGATGCCGATGCCGAGCATGCCCGGCGGGCACCAGCCCGCACCCAGGGTCGGCACGGTCTTGAGCACCCAGTCCACCAGGCTGTCGCTTGGCGTCAGCACGGCAAACTTGGCCTTGTTCTCCGAGCCGCCGCCCTTGGCGGCGATACGCACCTCAACCTCATCGCCCGGCACCAGCTCGACATGCACCACGGCCGGGGTGTTGTCGCCGGTATTCCTGCGCTCACCGATGGGGGGCGACACCATTGAAGCGCGCAGCGGGTTGTCCGGGTGGGTGTAGGCGCGGCGCACCCCCTCATCGACCATGGCTTGCAGGCTCTTGTCGGTGTCCCAGCGCACATTCATGCCAACCTTGAGAAAGACCACCACCATGCCGGTGTCCTGGCAGATGGGCCGATGTCCCTCGGCGCAGAGACGCGAGTTGACCAGGATCTGCGCCATGGCATCACGCGCGGCGGGCGATTGCTCGGCCGCATAGGCGGCGCTCAGGGCGCGGATGTAGTCCTCGGGGTGATAGTAGGAGATGAACTGGAGCGCATCGGCGATGCTCTGGATGAAATCGGATTCGCGGATGGTGGTCATGGTGGCTTCGGCTTGGTTTTTATCGTGGCACGATGTCGCGCGGCCAATCCAGTTGGCACGCGACAGGATGGCGGTCCATTGTGAGTCATACGCGCCCTGATGAACAATCGGATAAAGATCGCGGGATCCTGGTGTGTCCGCTGTCGGCTACGCGGATCAGTGCTGCCCATTCAGGCGCTGGGCGAACTCGGCGACCGTCTCCCGATCGCCGCTCGCGCGTGCGATGCGCAGCATGGCGGCCAGGATATCGCGGTCGTTGGGATGACGCTGGAGCGCGGCGCGCAGTGTGACGATGGCGTCGGCAGGCTGCCCGGCGCGCTCCAGCGCCAGGGCCTGGACATAGGCATAGCGTGCATTCTCGGGTGCGAGTTCGGCAGCGCGGGTGAGCGCGGTGATAGCGGCGGGGAGCTGCCCCTGGCGAATGCGCAACAGTCCGAGCGCGTGATGGAGACTGGCGGCGTCCGGTACCTGCTCCAGGCCTTGCTGGAGCAGGGCCTCGCCGTCCGCGTCACGCCCCAGCGCGCGGTAGAGATCGGCGAGATTGACA
>JAFGTZ010000364.1 GCA_016938795.1 Chromatiaceae bacterium
CACGGGGAACAGCTATAGTTAACAGTCTTTTCAGGAACATCCTGAGTCGCGGAGACTGTTCCCCATGCACGCCAAGCCCCCCTCCCCCACACCCGCACCCAGCGTTAGCCCGCGCCGGCGCGAACTCTACAACCTCATCGCCTGGCTGTGTTTTGGGCTCGGCTTTCTGGGCATGGTGGTGCCGCTCATGCCGACCACCGTGTTCTGGATCTGCGCTACCTGGCTGTGGCTGCGCAGTCGCCCGCAGCGGGTGCGCTTCCTCATCGAGCACCCGCGCTTTGGTGAATCCATCCGCGACTTTCTTGAACACGGCGAAATCTGCCGCACCGGCAAGATTGCCGCGCTCAGCGGCATGGCCGGAAGCTATCTGATCTGGATGCTGCTGGTCGGACCGGGCGTCACCCTGGGCGCCGTGGTCGGCCTGATTCTCGCCACCGTGGCGCTCTGGATTGCGACTCGCCCCGACAGCCGTTACCGCCGGCGCCAGCAGGCGCGCCAATCGGTCAGGGTGGAACTCGATCTGGGCAGGCTCGCGCGCGCCCCGGCAGGCTCTGCCGGCGCCAACGCCGATCCGCCCACCTGATGGCGGCGCTTGCAGGGCCGCATCAGGGCGCCCATCTGGGGTCTATGCCTTGGTTGCCAGAGCTTCCCCGCCATGCCTGCCATCCTGCTTGTCGATAACGGCTCGCGCCGCGCGGCTTCAACCCTGAATCTACGCCAGCTCGCGGCGCAACTTGGCCAGTCGCTCGGCGAGCGCATCGAGCCTCTGTCGCTGCTCCACTCAGACGCCGCGCCCCTCGACGAACTCGGCGGCCAGCCCGCCGAGCTGCTAGAGGCCGGACTGCGCGCACGACTGACAGCCGGGGTGCGGCATTTTGTGCTGCTGCCGCTCTTTTTCGGCCCAAGCCGGGCGCTGACCGACTTTATTCCAGGGCTGGCGAGACAGCTTGCCGAAACGCACGGTCCCTTTCGGCTCGATCTGGCCCCGCCGCTCTGCCCCCTGCCTCGGGGCGAGCCGCGTCTGATCGACATTCTAGAGCAGAACCTGCGCCAGGCCGAAGGCGGACGCCCTCCCCGCGCCGCGCGGGTGGTGCTGGTTGATCACGGATCGCCCCTGCCCGAGGTGAGCGCGGTGCGTCACTGGGTGGCGGCGCAACTCGCTGAACGGCTTGGCCCGGAGGTGGAGCTGCACGAGGCGGTGATGGAACGACGCGAGGGCGCGCGCTACGACTTCAACGG
>JAFGTZ010000365.1 GCA_016938795.1 Chromatiaceae bacterium
ACCCGATGCAGGGTCTCGATGGCGAACTGCGGCTTGATGTGAGGGCTCTCGCGGTCGTATTGCAGACACTCAAGCCCACGCCACTGCTCGATCTTGCCCCACCACTCGGCGAGCGCCGCACCCTGCTCGGAGGTGACCGCGCCCTCGCCCCAGAGTTTGAGCATCTCGGTGAGCACCTGGGTCACCTGCCCCACGATGGGCACCTGCACCTTCACGGTCTTGGAGATCGAGGAGGGATCGACATCCACATGGATGATCTGGGCGTGCGGGCAGAAGTGCTCGATCTTGCCGGTCACCCGATCATCGAAGCGTGCGCCGATGGCGATGAGCACATCGGTCTCGTGCATCGCCATGTTCGCCTCGTAGGTGCCGTGCATACCCAGCATGCCGAGGAACTGGCGATCGGTGGTGGGATAGGCGCCAAGCCCCATGAGGGTGCTGGTGATGGGAAAGCCGGTGGTGCGCACCAGCTCGCTGAGCAGCTCCGAACCCTCGCCGAGCACCACACCGCCACCGGTGTAGAAGATGGGACGGCGCGCGGCGCGCATCAGCTCGACCGCGCGCCGGATTTGCCCCGGATGCCCCTTCTCGACCGGACTGTAGGAGCGCAGACTGATCTCGCGCGGATACGCATAAGGAATGCGGATGTTGGGGTCGGTCACATCTTTGGGGATATCCACCACCACCGGCCCCGGACGCCCCGAGGTGGCGATGTAGAAGGCCTTGCGGATGGTCGTGGCGAGATCGCGCACATCCTTGACGAGGAAGTTGTGCTTGACACAGGGGCGCGTGATGCCAACCGTATCCACCTCCTGGAAGGCGTCGCTGCCAATCACCGGCGTAGGCACCTGGCCGGTGAGGATGACCATGGGGATGGAGTCCATGTAGGCGGTGGCAATACCGGTGACGGCATTGGTCGCGCCCGGCCCCGAGGTGACCAGACAGACACCGCACTTGCCAGTGGCGCGCGCGTAGCCATCCGCCGCGTGCGCGGCGGCCTGCTCATGGCGCACCAGGATGTGACGGACCGACCCCTGGCGAAAGAGCGCGTCGTAGATATGCAGGACAGCGCCGCCCGGATAGCCAAAGACGTACTCGACACCTTCATCGACGAGCGCCTGGATCACAATCTCGCCGCCGCTCAACTCCAGACGCCCGGCAGCTTGCGCGCCCGCGTCCGCCTCTGTGGGCTCCACTTCAGTCAGTGCCACCTCAGCGACCTCCGCTCATGTTCACGCCCCGCACCCCGCGCGCCTATACCCAGGCGCGCGGGGTTATGCAAGTGGCGTGAAACACCTGAAAAAGGCTCGAAGTTACAGCGAACGCGCGTCAGGGTCAAGGCTCAACCGAGGCGATGGGCTTGACTCAACTAGTGCGGCCTCCGTGCAGCGGACTGTTGCGATAGGAAGGGATGCCGTAGGCAAGATCATGCACATCCTGCAAGAGCGCCAGCTCCGACCAGGCATCGTCAGGCCAACCGCCAGGCTCGGCGTAGTCCCCCATGACCAGATCCTGAAAATGCGCATCGAAGGCATCCGGATCGCCCCACACCGAGGTGAGATAGGTCAGCGCGCTCTGATGGCGCGATTCGAGCGCGCACTGGGGCGAGCGATCAAGCGACTCGGGAGCGGGCGGCGGGGTGGTGACCGCCGGGTGCAAAGCCCGATCTTGCCGAGCGGAGCGCAGCCATTCGGGCGGGCGATCCTGAAAGGCTGAGACGGAGGCCGGGGCCGAGGAGGACGAGGATTGCAGGTCGGGTTGGGCGGCGGGCGCGGGCGGCGGCGGCAATTGCTCCAGCAGCAGATTCACCACCTCGCGAATATTCGCCAGGGGATGCTCGAATCCCAGTCGCAGCGCATAGAGCTCGCGCCCGCCGAACTCGGCGCCCGGCACCATTTTGACCTTGAGCACCCGCGCGCGCAGCCCGATGGAGGGCAGATGTCCCTCGCCCTTGATGACAAAACGAATGCTTTGGTCGCGATGATAGGGGTCGAAGGTGGACACCGACAGCTCACCCGAGCGCGTCTGCTCAAGCATGTGGCGCAGCTCCTGCGGATCGGCGAGATGCAGCACCAGCTCCTGAACCAGCGGCACGCCACGCTCGGCCTGTCCAGGCCACAACATGGTCAGCAGTTTTTCCAGTCGGGCCTGATTGCGCGGCGTGAGGCTGCGAAAACGCACGGCCACCTGAAAGCGCCCGTCTTCGAGGCGATGCGTGCGCGCGATCGTGGCCTCGACCTCGATCTGCTCCCCGCCCGTCCAGGGGAAATAAAGCGTCAGCACCCCTTCCTCAGCGCCCTGCACGGTTTCGGGAAGAATGAATTGCGTTCCCAGAATACAGCTCGCGCCGCCCCAGGAGAGATCCTGATTGATGGCGGTCACGGCTTCCGCACGCCCCGGGATCTGGACTTTGATTGGAATCTCGGCGCTAATGCGCGCGTGCATCCGTCGCTCGGAGGCGCTCAGTTGGTTCGAATCGGTCATGATGTCACCTAACTCCTCGTACAGACTCACTCGCTGCAACCCCAGGCGTCAGCGCTAAAGTCCAACCGCCTACTCAGCATCTAGAGGCGAGCAGGAGTGTTGGATACGCCTCATTGTAAACCCTGATAAGATTTTCATCAGAGTCCCGACATCAAGAGGCTGGTTGTCTCTCAAGCGGACGAACCCTAAAATCTCTCCCCTTTGCATGATTCATCTTGCCATTTTCATCCCCATGCGCACATCTCAATTCCCCTTGCAGACCCTGAAGGAAATCCCGGCGGATGCCGAAATCGCCAGTCATCGGCTGATGCTGCGCGCGGGCATGATCCGCCGGCTCGCCGCTGGCCTCTATACCTGGCTACCGCTGGGGTTGAGGGTGCTGCGCAAGGTCGAGCGCATCGTGCGCGAGGAGATGAACCAGGCCGGCGCCCTGGAGGTCTCGATGCCGGCGGTACAACCGGCGGAACTGTGGCAGGAATCCGGGCGCTGGGAGCAGTATGGACCCGAGCTGTTGCGTTTTCTCGACCGCCACGAGCGCGCCTTCTGCTTTGGCCCCACCCACGAGGAAATCATCACCGACCTGGTGCGCAACGAGGTGCGCAGCTACAAACAGCTTCCGCTCAACCTCTACCAGATCCAAACCAAGTTCCGCGACGAGATTCGCCCCCGCTTCGGCGTGATGCGCGCGCGCGAATTTCTCATGAAGGACGCCTACTCCTTCCATCTCGACGAGGCCTCGCTCGCTGAGACCTATGAGCGGATGCACACCACCTACTGTCGCATCTTCAGCCGCTGCGGACTCGATTTCCGCGCCGTACAGGCCGACACTGGCAGCATCGGCGGCAACGCCTCGCACGAGTTCCATGTGCTGGCCGCCGCCGGCGAGGACGCCATCGCCTTTTCCGACAGCAGCGACTACGCAGCCAACGTCGAGCTGGCCGAGGCGCTCGCGCCGCGCACGGCGCCTCCCGCACCGAGCGAGGAGGCGCGCCTGGTCGAAACGCCCAAGGCGCGCACCATCGCCGATCTGGTCGAGCAGTTCGGCCAGCCCATCGAGCGCACCCTCAAGACCCTGATCGTGGCCGGCGCCGAGGATGGCCCGGCGCCCTTGGTGGCGCTGGTGGTGCGCGGCGACCATGAGCTTAACGCCATCAAGGCCGCCAAGCTGCCACAGGTAGCCGAGCCGCTGCGTATGGCCGGCGAGGCCGAGATTCGCGCCGCCGTGGGGGCCGGTCCGGGGTCGCTCGGCCCCAAGGATCTGCCCATCCCCTGCATCGTTGATCGCGCCGCCGCCGTGGCCGCCGACTTCAGCGCCGGTGCCAACCAGGACGGCAAGCACTGGTTCGGGCTGAACTGGGGACGCGACCTGCCCCTGCCCGAGGTGGCCGACCTGCGCAACGTAGTCGCTGGCGACCCCAGTCCCGACGGTCAGGGCCAGATTACCCTGGCGCGCGGCATCGAGGTCGGTCACATCTTCCAGCTGGGACGCAAGTACAGCGAGGCCATGAAGGCCACGGTGCTCGGCGAGGACGGGCGCGCCACAGTGCTGACCATGGGCTGCTACGGCATCGGGGTCTCGCGTGTAGTGGCAGCGGCCATTGAGCAGCATCACGACGAGCGCGGCATCTGCTGGCCGGCGCCCATCGCGCCCTTTGAGGTCGCGCTGGTGCCCATGAAGCTCGCGAAATCCTACCGGGTGCGCGAGGCGACCGAGCGGCTCTATGCCGAACTCCAGGCCGCCGGCATCGAGGTGCTGCTCGATGATCGCGACGCCCGTCCCGGCGTCATCTTTGCCGACATGGAACTCATCGGCATCCCGCATCGCCTGGTGGTGGGTGACAAGGGCCTTGACGAGGGCGTCATCGAATACAAGGGACGCCGCGAGACCGAGACCCGGTTTATCCCCATTGAGGACGTCGTCGCCTGTATGCGCGAACGCCTCAGCGAGAGCGCCTGAGTCCAGGCATCGCTCCTTCATCGCCGGCCACCGCGCCGGCGTTCATTTTCCTGATCGCAACGCGGATTTCCAGCCAGAGACATGAATCAAGAAGCATCCTTCGAGCGCGACGCGCTGCTCGCCTGCGGCCATGGCGAGATGTTTGGACCGGGCAATGCCCAGTTGCCGGTGCCCAACATGCTGATGATGGATCGCGTCGTGCGCATCGCCAATTTTGGCGGCGCCAACGGCAAGGGCGAGATTCTCGCCGAACTCGACATCACGCCCGAACTCTGGTTCTTCCAGTGCCATTTTCCGGGCGATCCGGTCATGCCCGGCTGTCTTGGGCTGGATGCGCTCTGGCAGCTCATCGGCTTCTATCTGGCCTGGATCGGCAATCCGGGCCATGGCCGAGCGCTCGGTGTGGGCGAGGTGAAGTTCACCGGTCAGGTGCTGCCGAGCGCCACCAAGGTGACCTATCACATCGACATGAAGCGCGTCATCACGCGCAAGTTGGTGCTTGGTATCGGTGATGGCATCGTGCAGGTCGATGGACGCACCATCTACACGGCCAAGGATCTGCGCGTGGGGCTCTTCACCACCACCGACGGCTTCTAGCCACGCCGCCGGGCGGGGCAAGCCGCCCGGCTCGCCCCGCCCGGCTGGCCACAAGGCTCAGACACCCATCCAGACACTGGCCTGCTGAACCAGCGGGCGCTCAAACGAGAGCCCAGGCACAGCGCCCAGAGCACTCTCGGCGGACTGCTCCGAGGCGCGCGGCAGCAAATGCGGGATGAGGAAATACCCAACGGCGATACCGCCAAGCACTCCAATCGCCGCGCCAAGCAGGATGGCATACCACTTCATGTTTCTCTCCACTGGTTCATGACCCTTGGCCGCCACCGGGCGACACCGAGGCCGTTATCGGCCAGGCAGTGTAACCACGCGGACCCTTTTGGCAAACCCGGAGCCTGTCGCGCTGGTTCACTCTGCGGCAGCGACAAAGGTCACCACAAAGGTCACGGGAACGGCGCGGCTGATGCTGGAGAGACCGGCGATCTCGCGCAACGCCTCGACGCCCTGACTCAAGCCAAATTTTTCGGCCTCGATGATCAGCGGCTCACGGCTGGCCACCATGACACGCGCGGAATCCAGCCGGGCAGCCTGCATCTTCAGGATCATGGGCTGCGTCTGGCCATGCAGCGACAGCTCCGCCTCGGCAGTCAGGGGCGCGATGGCGCCGACCTCCAGGGCGGCAAGCTGTGCGGGCTCGATACGCGCGCGCAGCACGGCCTCGCGATAATTCGTGGTGTTAAAGAGCACCTCGCGCATGCGCTCGTTGCGAATAGGCACCAGGGTCTCGACACTATCGAGCATGAGCCGCACCTCAACCCGTCCATCGGCATCAATGCTTCCGCTCATCTCCTTGAAATGATTCACTTCGGCAAGATCGCCGGACTTGATCGAGACAAAGGACAGATGCGAGTGCTGGGGATCAAGCGACCAGTCGGCGAACGCGGGCGAGGCCAGCAGGATCAGGGACATCGCGAATGGCAGAAATATGCGCATGAGTGAACTCCAGAGGCGGCTGCACCGCCAAGATTGCGGAAAAGGCTTGTCCGTTCCGAGTAGGTTTAGGAGTTGCGCGAAATTTCAAGCGGCCCGGCGATCTCACCGAGCGCCCATTGCCCGCTTGCACCCAGCGCGATGCTCGCCCTACCATGACAGGATCAGACGCAAGGGGCCCGCGCATGTTGTTCAGTGTTTCGCCTCGCACATTCTTCGCGCTTTGCCTTGCCCTGGCGCTGCTTGGCGGCTGTGCCGACAAGCCCGCGCCACCCAGCATCAGCCTCTATCGTGCGCTACACGCGGGCGATCTCGATCAGCTCAAGCGTCATCTGCACTGGCAAACGCCGATCGACCGCCCAGACGCCAATGGCGACCTGCCATTGCATGTGCTGGCGCGCGCCAACCGGGTGGTCATGGCGCGCGAACTCCTTGCTGTGGGCGCCAATCCCGAAGCAGTCAATGCACAGGGCGCTACCCCGCTTGAAGTCGCGCTCGCGAACGGCAAGATTGCCTTTGCGCGTCTGCTGCTCGCGCATGGGGTGCGTATTGATGCCCAAGGACTGCTGCGGGAGCTGATTGCGCGGGAACAGGCGGATCGGGATGTGCTCGACTTTCTGCTCGATGCCGGCGCCCAGATCAACCAGGCGGATGCCGAGGGGCGCACCGCCCTGCATCTGGCCATTGCGCAAGTCGATCCCCGGCTGGTGGCGCGCCTGCTGGAGCGTGGGGCCGATGTGAATCAGCCCGATCAAAGGGGTCAAACTCCCTTGGACATGGCGCATACGGCACGCGCGCGCGATCCTGTCGCCGCGACCATCGAAGAACTCTTGGTGCGCTACGGCGCTGAATCATCCATGGATGCCGGTGGAGAAACCGGCCCACCTGCTGGAGACCTTCCATGACCGCTCAGGTCGATGACTTGACTGTTGCCTATCAGGAAAACGGCATTGAAACCGTCCGCGAACTCGACAAGGTGATCCTCTCGAAGGGCAGCTGGACCACCATCCTCTTTCGCTATCAGGACTGGGACCGCGCGAAAGAGCAGTACGGCGACGACAAATACACCATCCGCCGCTATCAGAAGCGCAATGGCGAATACCGTCAGCAATCCAAGTTCAACATCTCCAGCCGCGCCCAGGCCAAGGCGCTGATCGAGGCCCTGCAAGGCTGGCTGGAGGACTAGGCGCAGCCGTTCGGCCTAACGCATTTCCTGCTGTATCAGCCCAAGAATGCGCCGCGCCTCATTGGAGGGTGCGGGGCGACCCTCGGCGTCGAGCACCTGGACCTGGGTCGCGCGCTCGTCGCCCTCCAGTTGAATGCGGTACTGACGCACGCCATCAATCCCGTCGCTCTTCTTGCTGCGCCAGAAGGCCAGACGCGAAGCAAAGCCCTTGCGCTCGTCGCCTGACACCTCTTCGCTGTCGCCGGCATAGCGCACGAAGAAGAGCCCCGCACTCTGATCGCGATCCTCGACCGTGAAGCCAGCCCGATCAAGTGCCGCACCACTCAGGCGCCAGGCGCGCCGCTCAGACTGCTCGATGAGCAAAACAGGAGTCCCTGCGGATTCATCCAGGCGCGCGAGTGGGGTGCTCGCTGTCGTGCTCGGCGCAGCACTCACCGCCTGGACCTCATCGCGCGAGGCGCCCAGATAGACCATGAGACGGCGCAACATCTCGGCCTCTTTCTCGGTGTCGCGTCCGCTTGGCTCCCACACCGTGCGGCTCACGCCGCCAACGGCATTCTCGGCCAGCGTCTCTTCCATGCCGCGATGGGTGAGATGAATCTCGGTTGCCGCGCCCCCGGCGATCTTGTCGAGCCGCAGGCTGTACTGATCACGGGTTGAGGTGGCATAGAGCCCCTCGGCGACCTTGCTGATCATGCGGGTGACGAAATCACGTCGAATCTCGGCGCGATTGTCGAGCCAGTCGGTGCGCATCAGACCGATGGCCGGATCCTGCTCAACCAGCACAATGCCCTGCTCGCGCCAGAAGGCCAGCACGCTGTTCCAGGTCTGGGTAGGCGAGGCCTTGACCTCAAGCCAGCGCGCCGTGCCGTCGCGCTTAAGTTGCACCTC
>JAFGTZ010000366.1 GCA_016938795.1 Chromatiaceae bacterium
CCTGAAGACGACCGAGAGGAGACCGCCTTGAACACCTTTCCCGCCTATCTGATCACTCAAGACACCGCTGTGGCCTCTTTGAGCCCATGCCAGCTTCAGCCCGAGGATCTCATGGAAGGGGATGTCCTGGTGCGCGTGGACTACTCGACCCTCAACTACAAGGACGCCCTGGCCCTGAGCGGGCGCGCGCCCGTGGTGCGGCGTTTCCCCATGATTCCCGGCATCGACCTGGCCGGTGAGGTGCTCGAATCCACTCATCCGCGCTGGCAGGCGGGCGATGCGATCCTTCTCAACGGTTTTGGCGTGGGCGAGGCGCATTTCGGTGGCTATGCCGCGCGTGCGCGTCTCAGCGGCGACTGGCTGATCGCACGGCCCGAGGGCCTCAGTGCTCGTCAGGCCATGGCCATCGGCACGGCGGGCTATACCGCCATGCTTTGCGTCATGGCGCTGGAGGAACATGGCCTGACGCCAGAGGCGGGCGAGGTGCTGGTCACCGGCGCGAGCGGCGGGGTAGGCGGCATTGCCGTCACGCTGCTTGCGCGCGCGGGCTACCGGGTGGTGGCGGTGACCGGACGCACCGAGGAGGCGGACTATCTGCGCGCCCTGGGCGCCGCCGAGGTCATGGAGCGCGCAACCTTTGCCCGTGAACCCCGCCCGCTCGGGCGCGAAACCTGGGCCGGCGCCATCGACGTGGCCGGCGGGCGCACGCTAGCCAATGTGCTAAGCCAGATGCGTTACGGTGGCGCAGTGGCCGCTTGCGGCCTGGCCGATTCCATGGAGCTGCCGACCTCGGTGGCGCCCTTCATCCTGCGCGGCGTGACGCTCTACGGGGTCGATTCGGTCATGGTGCCACTGGCGCGGCGCGAGACGGCCTGGGCGCGGCTTGCGCGCGAGCTGGACCTGGAGCAGCTCGCGCGCATGACGCAGGACATCGCCTTTGCCAATCTTCCCCGGGCGGCTGAGGATCTGCTGGCCGGGCGCGTGCGTGGGCGGCTGGTTGTGGCCATTCCCGAGATGGCGAGGACATGAGGATGGTGGTGAACGCGCCCCCCCAAGCGATGGCCCTGCATGCCTTGCGCGCCCAATTTCCCGTGCTCGCCACGACGACGCATGGCGCGCCCCTGGCTTATCTCGACAATGCCGCAAGCACCCAGGCGCCGCTGGCGGTCATCGAGGCCCTGGCCGAGCACCAGCGACTGCATCATGCAAACATCCATCGTGGCGTCTATGGACTCTCGCGCGAGGCGACCGAGCGCTATGAGGCGGCCCGGGCGCGGGTGGCGCGGTTTCTCAACGCCGCCGAGCCCGCCGAGTGTCTCTTCACGCGCGGCACCACCGAGTCGATCAATCTGGTCGCCCAGTCCTGGGGGCGGGCCAATCTGCGCCCTGGTGACGAGATTATCCTCTCGATGCTGGAGCATCACTCCAATATCGTGCCCTGGCAACTGGTGGCCGAGGCTACCGGGGCGCGCATCCGTGTCATTCCCATCGACGACGCCGGCACCCTGCAACTCGACGCCTATCGCGCGCTGCTCTCGCCGCGCACCCGGCTGGTGGCGGTCAATCAGGTCTCGAATGCGCTCGGCACCCTCAATCCGGTGGCTGACATCATCGCAGCGGCGCACGCGGCGGGGGCTCTGGTGCTCATCGACGGGGCGCAGTGGGTGGCGCATGGGCCAACCGATGTGCGCTCGCTCGATGCCGATTTTTATGCCTTCTCGGGCCATAAGCTCTATGGCCCCACTGGAATTGGCGTGCTCTACGGCAAGCGCGCACTGCTCTCGGTCATGCCACCCTGGCAGGGCGGGGGTGACATGATCGAACGGGTGAGTTTCGAGCGCACCACCTATGCCGAGATCCCTGCGCGTTTCGAGGCTGGCACGCCGCCCATTGCCGCCGCTGTGGGGCTCGCCGCCGCCATCGACTGGATCGAGGGCATCGGCTGGGAGGCCATCGGCGCGCACGAGCACCAGCTGCTGCGCCTGGCCACCGAACGCCTTGGCGCCATCCCGGGCATCGAGCTGAAGGGCACCTCACCGCACAAGTGCGCGGTACTCTCCTGGGTGATGCGCGAGCCGCCGCTTTCGACCCTGGATGTCGGCCTGCAA
>JAFGTZ010000054.1 GCA_016938795.1 Chromatiaceae bacterium
GAGGAGCTCGACGCCATCCGCAATCTGGTGCAGGACACCACGCAACTCGCCAGCCAGTTCTTCAACGGCGATGTGCAGGGGGCCTTCGAGCAGGCGCAGAACATCTCCTTCGACAGCAGCCAGCTTGCGCGCATGGAACTCAACATGAGCAGCTCCAGCCGCTACGCGTCCGCGCAGCGCTATCAGGAAACCCAGCAGCTGGCCGATGCCAGCCAGAACCAGCCGGGACGCCGGCTCGGCCAGTTCATGCGCGAGATGCAGGATCGCTTCAGCCAGCCCGGGCTTGAGTTTCTGGAGAACGCCATGGGGAGCGGTGCGAACCTCCTGCAAGGACTGGTGGAGCAGGACAGCCGCTTCCAGACAGCCGATGCCGAACAGCAGGCGCTCTATCGCGAACAGCTCGGTCGCCTGTTCGATGCCCTGGCGCCCAACCGTCTGATGGACGAGGCGACCCCCGAGGCAACCCCCGCAGCAACCTCGGAGACCAGCGCGCTGAACGAACCTCGCGAGGTCAGCGGCGAGTAATCCAGTCGCCAACGTCCGTCACGCCAGCGGCGAGTCACTCCCCTCGCCCCGGCCCGCTCTCCGCCGGGTCGAGGGCGTAAGATGCCCGGAACCTGCATCGCGCGGGGTTCCACCCAGGTATGAAAAAGCGCCGGGGTTCCGCAAGGAGCGCGACGGTTAATTCAGCAATGCGATTTGCAGGCGGCATCCGTGCCATTTGGGAAGGCGGATGGTAGGCTGCATCATGCTTTGTGGGGCCTCGATCCGTTGGGAAACATCGCCATGACTGAACAGCCATTGCTACAACGCATCACAACCGATCCTCGCATCTGTGGCGGTCGGCCCTGCCTGAGAGGAATGCGGATCCGCGTCAAGGATATTCTTGATCTGCTTGCGGCTGGGGCTTCTCGCGAGGAAATCCTCGCTGACTACCCTTATTTGGAAGATGCTGACATCTCCGCCGCCCTCGCCTATGCGTCACAGCAAAGTGACCACCTGATTTTGCGCGTCGCCTGAACGATGCGTTTCCTGGTCGATGCGCAACTGCCCCCCGCCCTCGCACGGTGGTTAAGCGAGCGTGGTCACGAGGCCGCGCATGTACTCGACCTTGGGCTACTGGAGGCGAGCGACCGGGACATCTGGGCACAAGCGGGTGAAAGCGGCGCCACACTCATCACCAAGGATCAGGATTTCATCGCGCTCTTATCCAGCTTCCCCAATGGCGCCTGCGTCGTCTGGATCAGAGTGGGCAACACGACTCGGCGGCAACTGCTCTTGTGGTTCGAAACCCTCTTGCCAAGTATCGAACAGGCCTTGATGTCCGGTGAAAGGCTGGTCGAAGTGAGACCATCAATCAACAGTTTGTAGATAGGCACCGCCTACCCTTGCGCCAAAGCGCAGCCATGGCAGCACTCGCCCAGCAAGGCCGTCGAAACCCGCACGGGTTGCCAGCCGGCAACCCAACCGATGCCGCTTCGGCCCCGGCGCTCGCTGGGCCAGGGCAAAGGGGTAACTCAGCTCAGGCGCTCAGGCGTTCGTCGAGGAAGGGTTTGATGCGATCGAGCATCTCCTGATGCACCCGCAGATTGCCGGCGACCAGGTTACCGGTTTCCAGAAAGCGCTTGCCGCCCGCCAGATCGGTCACGGTGCCGCCGGCCTCCAGAATCAAGAGCGCACCGGCGGCGCAGTCCCATTCCGAAAGTCCGATTTCCCAAAAGCCATCGGTGCGCCCCGCCGCCACCCAGGCCAGATCAATGGCTGCCGAACCGGGGCGACGCAGGCCGGCGGTCACCTCGATCATGGACTTGAACATGCCCAGATAGGCGTCGATGAAGCGCTGATCGCGAAAGGGGAAGCCGGTGCCGATCAGCGCGCCATCGAGCGAGGGACGCGCGGCCACGCGGAGGCGCCGGTCGTTGAGCTGAGCGCCCTCGCCGCGCGCGGCGGTGAAAAGCTCCTCGCGCATGGGGTCATAGACCACACCGCATTCGAGCTGTCCCTTGTGCTTGAGCGCGATGGACACCGAAAACTGCGGAAAACCGTGCAGATAATTGGTGGTGCCATCGAGCGGGTCGATGACCCACTGATAATCGCTCTCAGGCCCCTGGCTGCCGCTCTCCTCGGCCAGAATGGCGTGACTGGGGAAGCGTGCGCGCAGCTCCTTGATGATGGTCGCCTCGGCGAGACGATCGACATCGCTGACGAAGTCGTTGCGCCCCTTGGCGTCGGGCTTGAGATGATCGACACGGTCGAGATAGCGCAACAGCACCTTGCCGGCGGCACGGGCGGCGCGAATGGCGATGGTAAGACTCGGATGCATGGGCGTGGGAATTGGTCAGTGCGAATCAGGGATGAAAGTCGGACAATATGGCATTTTAGCCTCTGCCTTGTCATATCTCGATGTCCACAGAATCCAGCGACCTGCTCGCCCGCATCCGTTTGGTGCTGGTCGAGACCTCCCATCCCGGCAACATCGGCGCCGCCGCGCGGGCGCTCAAGACCATGGGACTCTCGCGCCTGGAACTGGTGGCCCCGCGCCAGCCGCCTGATGCCGAGACGCTCGCACGCGCGGCAGGCGCGGACGACCTCATCGCGCGCGCCGGCATCCACCCCGACCTGCCCTCGGCGCTCGCCGGCTGCCGGCTGGTCATCGGCGCGAGCGCCCGACTGCGCAGCATCGAATGGCCGCTGCTGGAGCCGCCCGCCTGCGCCCAGTATCTGCTTGAAGAGGCGCGCGAGGGCGATGTAGCCCTGGTGCTCGGGCGCGAACGCTCGGGCCTCACCAACGCAGAACTGGCGCGCTGTCACTACCTGGTTCACATCCCCACCAACCCCGACTACAGCTCGCTCAATGTGGCCGCCGCCGCCCAGGTGCTGGCCTATGAAATCCGCCGCCACTGGCGCGAGCAGGGCAACGCGCCCGCGCTCGCCAGCCGCGACGCCCGAGAGGATCTGGCCACGGCCGAGGAGCTTGAGGGGCTGCATACCCATCTCGCCGAAACCCTGGAGATTATCGGCTTCAGCGACCCCGAGCAGTCGCGTAAGCTCCTCATGCGCCTGCGCCGGCTTTTCAATCGCGCCCGACCTGATCGGGTTGAACTCAACATCCTGCGCGGCATCCTCAACGCCGCCCAGGGACGCAAGAGCCCGGAGCGCTTCGCGCGCCGGCACGCCACCCAATCCAACCCGGAGGGATCCCCGCCATGTTCGAGCGACTGAGGGAAGACATTGGCTGCGTCTTCGAGCGCGACCCGGCCGCGCGCAACGCCTTCGAAATCCTCACCACCTACCCCGGCATCCATGCCGTGCTCATCCACCGTCTTGCCCACGGACTCTGGCGACGCGGCTTCAAATGGCCGGCACGCCTGCTCGCCAACGCCGCGCGACTCTTCACCGGCATCGAGATTCATCCCGGCGCGGTCATCGGGCGGCGCTTCTTCATCGACCATGGCATGGGTGTGGTCATCGGCGAGACAGCGGTCATCGGCGACGATTGCACCCTCTATCACGGCGTCACCCTCGGCGGCACCACCTGGGAGAAGGGCAAGCGACATCCCACCCTGGGGCGCGATGTCATCGTGGGCGCCGGGGCCAAGGTGCTCGGCCCCATCGACATCGGCGACGGGGCGCGCATCGGCTCGAACGCCGTGGTGGTCAAATCGGTCCCGCCCGGCGCCACCGCCGTAGGGGTGCCGGGGCGCATCATCGAGCCCGATGGCGATGCCGCCACCAAGCGCCGCGCCGATACCGCGCGCCGCATCGGTTTCGACGCCTATGGCGCCACCCGTGGCGTGCCCGACCCGGTGGCCAATGCCATCAACCGCATGCTCGACCACATCCATGCCATGGACGCCCGCATGGAACTCATGTCGCGCGCCCTGGAGACGCGCGGCATCATGCGCCATTTCGAGCACGATCCCGATCTCGACAGCGTGGTGGTGCCACCCGCAAGCGACAGCCCCGAGCCAGCAGGCCCCGCGCAACCGGCACGGCACCATTCAACAGACGCCTGACATAGATATACCAGTCACAGATGGATTTTTCGGTGAGGGCTGGAGGATGGACGCGGGGGGTGTCAGCGGCAGGGATGCCGCTGTCAAACCTCCAGGGAGGGATTCACGATGGCCCCCGCAGCCATCACCCAGCCGGAGCAGCTGAGGAAAACCGAAAAACCCGTTTAGATCGATATCGCTCGCGGCGCCTCGATCCAAGGCGCGCGACACAGTACGGCTATAATTGATCGTAAAGGTCGGACAAAGTACCATAACCCCATGGCTTGATAAGGAATCGGGAAACCCAGTGAGACTGACGACCAAAGGCCGCTATGCGGTCACCGCCATGCTGGATCTAGCGATCCACCGGGACGAAGGCCCCATCGCGCTGGCCGATATCGCTCAGCGTCAGGGTATCTCCCTGTCCTATCTGGAACAGCTCTTCGCAAAGCTGCGCAAGCGCGCGCTCGTCACCAGCGTGCGCGGCCCCGGCGGCGGCTACAACCTTGCCCGACCCGCCGCCGAGATTCGCGTTGCCGAGGTCATCGCGGCGGTCGATGAGAACGTTGATACCACCCGCTGCGGGGGCGCACACAACTGCCAGAACAACGGTCCCTGCCTGACGCACGATCTCTGGAACGATCTGAGCGACCACATCTATCAATATCTCTACCGAATCAACCTCCAGCAGCTCGTCGAGCGGCGCACCGCATCCCAGAACGTAGAACTCACCACACCCTGCGTCACGGTCGATGTCAAGCTCGGCGGCGCGCGCGCCGGCGTTAACTCCTAAGCCAGCACTTGCGCGCGCCGGCCCGAAGGCACTAGGATTCGGTCTCGACCGTATCCAATTCACTGACCCATCGACGCGCGCCGCAGGCATCCCTCGTTCGGTTGCCGCCGCGCCCATCCCCGGCCCTGCGGGCCGGGGAGGATTGCCACCAGAATCGTGCTCGACGCCGCCAAGAATCATTTCGAGCTGTTCGGACTCCCGCCAAGCTTCAGCCTTGACCGCCGGCAACTGGCCGAGCGTTATCGGCTGCTGGTCAGCGCCGCGCGCGCCGAGGGCCTGGGCGCCGACGCCGACCCCGAAGGGACGCCCGACACACCCACGCTCCAGCGTATCGAGGAGGCCTATCAGGTGCTACTCGATCCACTCGCGCGCGCCAAATATCTGCTCGCACTGCACGGCGAGGAGATTTCGGAGACCGAGGACAATGGCGGCGCGCGCCTGATCGACCAAATGGAGCTGCGCGAGAGTCTCGACGAGGCCAGCAGCCGCTCCGCGCCCGACATGGCGGTGGCCAAGGTGCTCACCGAACTGGCCGAACAGGGCGCCTCGCTCAGCAAGGAGCTACATGCCCTTCTGGCCGATCCCACGCCCGAGAACCTCAGCGCCGCGCGCGACATCGTCGCCCAGCTCGATTTTCTCGCCCGCTGCCGGCGCGACGCCGAGCAGCGCCGCGCCGTGCGCGCACCCTAGACTTCGCGGAGATGGCCGTGCCCAAGCCCGACCCCACGCAGGCGCGCCCCCTGTATGTGCGCATCAAGGACACCCTGGCCGAAGGGCTGATCCGGGGTGCGGCGCACCTCCCGCTGCCCGTTCTGCACCGACTGGGCGCCGGACTTGGTTGGCTCTTGGCACGCTGGCCCAATCGTCAGCGTCGTAACGCGCTGCTCAATATCGCACTCAGCCTGCCTGAGATTGGACCCGAGCAGCAGCGCCGTCTGCGCGACGCCGCACTGCGCGCCCTTTGTCAGACCTATCTGGAAATCGGCTATCTCTGGCTGCGCCCCGCCGAGGAGGTGCTGGGACTGGTGCGTGAGGTGCGCGGGGCTGAGCATCTAGGCCGCCCACCTGGGCAGGGGCTCATCGTGCTCTCGCCACACATCGGCGCCTGGGAACTCGCCGGCCTCTATCTCGCCACCCAAGGGCCAAGCGCCATTTTTTACAAGCCGCAGCGTTATCTCGACGATCTCATTCGCACCGCGCGCGCGCGCGGCGGCGCCGAACTCGCGCCCATCTCGGCACGGGGCATCCGCGCCCTGGTGCAAGCGCTCGAGCGCGGCGAGGCCGTCGGCATCCTGCCCGATCAGGAGCCGCGCGAGAACAAGGGCTCGGTGTTTGCACCGCTCTTCGGTATCGAGGCGCTCAGCATGCTATTGGTGCGCCGTCTGGCGCGTCGCACCGGCGCCCCGGTCATCTTTCTCTTTGCCGAACGCCTGCCCGAGGGCGACTTCCGCATCCACTGCCAACCCGCGCCCGAAGGCATCGACAGCGAGGATGAGCGCGAGGCCGCCGCTGCGCTCAATCGCGGCATCGAAGCGTGCGTGCGCACCTGCCCCGAGCAGTATCTGTGGCCCTACAAGCGCTATCGGCGCCGCCCGCCGGGCGCCTCGCGCATCTATGGCGGCGCACTCGACGACCACGCCGCGCTCGCGCGCGCGGCACAGCTGCGCGCCGAGCCCGCTCAGCTCGCGCGCACCCGCGAGGGCGCCTAACGCGCACCGAGCGGATCGCCGCGTTCCTTCTCTTCGCGCGCCTCCTCGCGCAGCGCGTCGAGCCGCGCTTGAAGCCGTGCCGCGTCGTGATAGGGCAGATCGCGCTGACGCAGCGCGATCTGCAACTGTTTGATCGCCGCCTCGCGGTCGCCGCGCAGATAGAGCAGCTCGGCCCGATGCCGATAGACAGCACCGCGATCACCGAGTTTGAGCGCCGCCTCGACCAGCCGCTCGTGCAGCAGCAGGCTGTCAGGGCGCTGGCGAATCAGCGCGATCAGTTCATCCATGGCGTCCTTTGGGCGCGCGCCCACCAACAGCGTCTCGGCCAGGGCAAGGCGCAGCGGCCAGGCGGCGGGGTCGAGCGACAGGGCCTGACGTAAATGGACAAGGGCCTGATCGTGGCGGCCTTGCGCGGTGTCAATCCGCGCCTCCAGGGCCACGAACTCGGGCTGCAGGGGATGCGCCTTGAGCAAGGCCGCTGCCTCCTCGCGCGCCGCACCGAACTCGCGCGCACGCTCCAGCGCCAGTGCCAGGCCGTAGCGCTCGGCCAAGGCATGGCCATGACGACCAGAACGCAAGGTGTCGCGAAACTGCTCCACCGCCAGCTCCGCACGCCCGAGGGCGCGCACCCGCAGCGCGGCACGCGTCAGATGAAAGCGCAGGCTGTCGGGATGCTGACGCGCGCCATGATCCCCAGCCCGCTCCAGGGCCTCGGCGATGCGCGTCGAACTAACCGGATGGGTACGCAGAAACTCCGGCGCTTCGCTGCCCTCAACGCGATTGAGCCGCGCGATGCGCTCGAAAAACCCCGCCATGGCAAAGGGATCGTAGCCCGCGCGCGCCAGGGTGAGGATGCCTAGACGGTCGGCCTCATGCTCGTTCTCGCGCGTGAAGTTGATCTGATGTTGCAGCGCGGCGGCCTGAATGCCCGCCATGGCCGCCATCCCCGCGTCGGGCGAGACCTGGGCGCCAAGAATGGCGGCAGCCACCAGCAGCGCGGTGGTCGGCAGATTGAGCCGGCGGCGATCTTCAATGCCGCGCAGCAGGTGATGCTGGGTGAGATGCGCGATTTCATGGGCCATGACCGCCGCCAGCTCGCTCTCGCTCTCGGTGGCGAGCACCAACCCGGTAAAGATGCCGATATGACCGCCCGGCCCGGCAAAGGCATTGACCAGCGGGCGATCAATGAAAAAGAAATGATAGTTGCCGCTTGCGTTCGGATCGGCGCGTGCCAGGCGCGCGCCGAGCCTTTCGAGATAGTCGCTGAGCAGCGCATCCTCCAGCACCGGCAGCGCCTCGCGCACCTGCCACATGAAGGCGCGCCCAAGCCGCGCCTCGGCTGCTGGCGTCAGCATGGCCTCAGCCGGGCTGGAGAGATCGGGCAGATCAAATGACTGGGCGCGCGCGGGCTGCGCCTGCGCCACCGCGAGAACCAGCGCCAGGCCAAAGGCAAGAGGCCGACCCGGCCTTAAGGCTTTCAAGATCACACTCAGACTCCCGTCTTATACCAATCACAGATGGATTTTTCGGTGAGAGCTGGAGGATAGCCCCGTAGATACCATCTTTGCTGTCAACGCTAGGCGCAAGACCCGTGGAAGCGGCTTCCAGCCGCGAGCCGACAGCGAGCCCCTTGCAGACACGCGTGCCA
>JAFGTZ010000367.1 GCA_016938795.1 Chromatiaceae bacterium
AACCCGGTGCTTGAGGAGCTGCGCCGCGATCTGACCGAGCACCTCGTGACCGAAACCCGCCACCAGATCGAGACCCGGCTTGCCGAGTGGCAGAACGCCCAGCCGGCACCGGTGGCGCCCGGTCCCACAGATGATGAGCTGCAAGCCCTTGTTCGCGAGCAGATCGAGCAGCGCCTACCCGAGCGTTTGCGACTTGAAATCGAGGCCGAACGTGGTCGCCTGCTCGAACTCATCGAAGCGCGTCAAAGCACTGCCTCCGATCTCGCGCCCCTGGTTGAACCCTTGGTCGAGCAGACATTGCAGCGCCGTCTTGCAAGTCTGGAAGAGCAGATCAGCCAGAAGGTGCTGGTTGCCGCGCGGCGCGAAATCGACGTACATGCCGAGCAGGCCAGCGAGCGCCAGCGTGAATTGCTCGACGCCCTGGCGCAGCGTCTCGATGCCATGCAAGGGCGCATCCTGACCTTCTTCGCGATTGCGGCGCTGCTTGGCATGGGCGCGGCCGGCGCGGTGTATTTCCTGCTTCAGGCCTGAATGCAAACCGGGCGAGCGGCTTGGTGGCTCTCGCCCGCCTGCGCTGCCGAGGCGCTGGCGGAAGCCTTCAAACAACATCAAGTGAGCGCCTGATCATATTGACTGATCAACGCTTTTTTCTCTCTGCTCCTTGCCATCGCCAGAGCATCCCCCTATCCTTTCGCCGAGCCCGTCGGTGCCTTGGGTCAAGGCATCGGCGCCATGCAGTCACCCGAGACCAAGGCACACGGATTCGGAGCGTTCGCCCATGCACCAACCTGACCACGGCAACAACCCGAGGGTCGCCGATCATCACGGTTTTTTTCTTGATCGCCGCAGCTTTCTCGCCGCCCTGGCTGCCACCTCGGCCGCACTGCTGAGCGGCGCTCCCAGCTATGCCTGGGCCGCCATCGACAGCCCGCTTGAACGCCAGGTCGAGGAACTCATTAAACGCATGCGCGCCCAAGGGCTGGTGCATGCCAACGAGCACACCTCCTGGTCAGTCTACGATTTCACCAGCGGTAAAAAACTGGTGTCGATCAACGAGAACACGCCGCGACAAGCCGCGAGCATGATCAAGCCCTTTGTCTCGCAGGCGTTTTTTTATCAGGCGCAGCATTCGCGCGGGGTGCGCTACACCGACGAGGTGCGCCATCACATGGAGCTGATGATTCAGCGCAGCAGCAACAGCTCCACCAACTGGCTGATCGACCGCGTCAGCGCCAACCGGCGCAAGATCGGGCCGCGCGACGTCGAGGCCGAGCTTAAATCGCATGCGCCCGGCGTCTTTCAGCAAACCCGCATCGTCGAGAAGATCCCGCCGGGCGGCGGAACCTACGCCAACTTAGCCTCGGCACGCGACTACAGCCGCTTTCTCTACGCGATCTGGAACAACCGCCTGCCCTACAGCGCCGAGCAACGCCGCCTCATGAGCCTGCCCAATCACGACCGCATCGTGCGCGGCGTGCCCGACATCCCGGCACCGCTGTGCGTCTGCGACAAGACCGGCTCAACAGCCAAGCTGTGCGGCAACATGGGCATCATCGAGCTGCGCGACCGGCGCGGCAATCGCCACGCCTACACCATGATTGGCATCATCGAGCGCCCAACCCGCGCCCAGAACTATGGCGCCTGGATCACCGCGCGCAGCAATGTCATCCGCAAGGTCTCGAACCTGGTGTATCTGCACATGCGCGACCGCCACCGTCTCGCCTGATCCTTGCCCTTCAG
>JAFGTZ010000368.1 GCA_016938795.1 Chromatiaceae bacterium
GGACCCAGTTCGATGAGGTTGTAATTGCGCTCGATATAGGGGATCAGCCGCATCAGTTGCAGCAGCTTGCCGCGACGGCCGAAATGCTCAGGATTGAAACCGATGGTCTGACACAGCAGGTCGATCCAGTCATCGGTCGAGAACCCCTCGCGCGCGCGCAGGTAGGCCTCGAAGTCGAAACTCGACAGCTGAATGGGCTTGAGTGACACCAGCACCCAGGGGACCGTATTGGGCTCCTCGCGATGGTCGTATTCAACCTCGGCGATGCACCAGATCCCGGACACCAGCAGCTTGGGGTGCGCCTTGACGGTGTCGGTATCGACGATAACCTTCTTGATACCGAGATTGGAGAAGGTCGCCTCGTAGAGGTCGCTCTTCTCGTTCAGGCTGACCGCGATCTTGTCGATGACCTTCCAGCGGCCCTTCTCGCGGATGTTCGAGCGGATCAGGCCGGCCTCGCTGCGATGCACATAGTGCCTGGCGAGAATCTCCTTGACCGTCTGGATGCCCGACTGGATCGAGACCTCGTCACTGGTCGCGCAATACTGCCCGAGCAGAAACTCCAGCACATAGGAGGGCACGATGGCGTTGCCCTTGACCGCCTTGACCAAATCCTTGCGGACCACCAGGCCCGGGAAGGCGGCGTTAATGCTATCGTCGAGTGGAGTCATCATCAGAAATCGAAATCCCCGCCAAAGGCGCGCCGCAGGCGGTAACTGGCGCTCTTGTAGGTCTGGTAGGTACTGGTCTTGCCGAAGCGCGTCTCAAGGCGCAGCTCGACCTCCTGACCATCATAGGCGTCCGCCGCGCGTGAAAGCAAAAAGCGCACCGGGCGCTCCCGATCGCGTGGATTCTCGGAGACCAGATCAAACAGCAAGTCGTGCTGATCCGAGATCAGGGCGCCATCGGCGGCGTAGAGGCCGGCGCGCAGTTGCAGCGCCCGACACTTCTCGCTGGCCGGCTGAGCCTGGTAGAGCACCACCGAGTGCTGATTGGTGGTGATCATGCGGGTGGCGCCGGTCAGGATGTTGACCTCCACCGTCTCGGTGTCACTGGTGCGGGTCTTGTGCACATGCAGCACGGGCACCACCACCTCTTGCAGGCTGGCGCCACCATGCACGAAACGGCTGCCAGAGCCGCTGAGGCGCAGCCGATTGATGGACTTGGGGATCAAGAGTTCGGTCGTGCCCTCCAGCCCGACGGCCTGGGCGCTGAAGTGGCGCAGGCCCGGCGTCTCGCGCAATCCGGAACCCAGCACGAAGCGCCGATCACGATAGCGGATGTCCTCGCCCTCGACCTCGGCGCCTGAATAGTCGCTCTCCTCAAGCGGATGATGCTGGTACAGAAAGCCATGATCGGCGGTGATCAGCAGGTTGCTGACGTTGTTGCCGGTCAGTTTTTTGATCAGCTTGATCAGATCCTCCAGCGCATCCTCCGCCGCCTCGAAGACCCGCTGCTCGGTATCGCGCTTGTCGCCAACCGCATCCACCCGGTTGTGATAGAGATAGAGCACGTCATGGTCGCGAATCAGCGCGCGCAGCGCCTCGCGATCCAGGCCCATCACCTCGCGAATCTGCCGCGCCGTGGTGCGATCCTCGGGGCGCCCCCGCGCCAGAATCCTGGCGCGGTTCTCGGTTCCGGTCGCACTGAGGCCATCGACGCTCACCGCCGCCGCCGCCGTGCCGCTGGCCCCTGGGGCCTCGGCAATCCGCAGATCGCAATTGGGCAAGAGCGCCGCCATGCCGAGTTGGGTATAGCTAGGCAGCACCCCGAACAGGGCGCTCAGCTCGGCCTGATAGCGATCGAGCGCCCGCACCTTGCGCAGCAGCTCCTCGCCGATTTCGTAGCGCAGGGCATCCGAGATGATGACCACCACCTTCTGATCGCGACGGCGGAAGGGCAGCACTTGAGTGGCGTAAAAGCAGCGCTGGCGAGGGATCTCCTCGGCCTCCCAGTCCGCCTGACGATCGATCACATCCTGCCAGGCGTTGGTGAGGGGCAGCAGGTAGCGGTTGCTGTAGTGGTTCTCGATCTGGCTGCTGATCGCGGCGAGGAGACCGCTTTGGCCCGAGCGCTCGGCATGGAACCAGAACTTGCGATACCGCTGGTCGATGCTGAACCAGGCACGGGTGTAGCGCTCCACCCCCTCGGCCAGCGACGACAGTTCGAGCCGCGCCTCGCTCAGCGCCTTCTGGAAACCGGCGGCATGGCCGATGGCCTCATACAGATCCGCATAGGCTGGATACCAGTGGGTGGTGCGACGCGCACGCAACCAGTGCTCCACCTCCTCCAGGCTCAGTGTGTTGCGCGCGAGCGCCTGCACCAGGGCGCTGATGAGGTGCCGGTCGATCAACTCGAACTGGTCCATCTCGATCAGGGCGCGGACATCGTGCCGGGGCAGATCCGCCTCGATGTCCAACACCTCGGCATAGCGCGCGGACAGCCGCTGAAAGGCCGCAGCGGCGGTGCGGCTGTTCTTCCAGCGCGCAAAGAGCAAAAGCGCCTCGCTGCTCAGCTCCGGCGCCTGCCCGAGTCCGGCGCGATAACTGGCGCGAAAAAGCTGGATCGCGAAATCTTCCAGGCTCGGTGAATCGACGCTGTAGCCATACATGGCCTCGGCTCGCGCCCACAGAAAGGTCTCCAGGTCGCTGCGCTGAATCAGGCGCTGGGCCGCGTCTGTTGCGTCGGCCAGCTCCTGAAGCAGCACCTCCATGACCTCGTTCAGCCCGCCCTGACAGCCGGCACAGACGGCCAGCATCTTCAGGCGCACCGCATCGGCGGTGTCCTCGGCGCCGAGCAAGGCGCGCAAGCGCTCCTGGCGCGTCTTGGCGGCGAAGAATTCGGCGTGCTCCTTCACCAGGGCGTCATAGCGAGACGGAAGCCCCAGGTCGCCCAGAATGAGCGCGGTCTGGTCGGCGCGGAAGACCCCGTAGGCCAGTTCCAGATCCAGCAGCCAGTTGTCGAGATCCGCCGGCGGCGGACCCGGGCGATACACCAGAAACTGCTGCCTCGGCTCCTGGCGCAGCATGCGGTACTTCAGCCCGAAGGCATTGCCGTTGACCTGCACCTTCTCCACGCCCTCGATGGAGAGGTCTGCGAAGGTCTCGACAAACGTCTCGTCGGGATCCTGCCAGAAGACGATTCGGTGTTGGTTAAAGGCCCGCTCCAGGCCCTGGGTGATCTTGTCGAGCATGGCGGTCATCTATGGATAACGGTTGCGGGGAGCGCTGTAGCCGTAGGGTACGCACCGCGTACCATTCCGCCAAGGCATAAAAAACCGCCGCGTTTCGAGAAAAAGCGCGGCGGTTGAATGAAGCGATCCGTTTATCCAATCGGCGTCCGTGCCGTTGGCGAGGGTGGAAGGTACGCGATGCGTATCTACGGCTACTCGCCTGTGGAAGCGGCTTTCAGCCGCGAGAACCCCGCGCCGAGGTTGAGAACCTGGCCTCATCACCTGCCGGTTGGCGCGGTGGGATGCTTGTCTGCGAACGCATCGCTGTCGGCTCGCGGCTGGAAGCCGCTTCCACAGGTCTTGCACCTAGCGTTTGACAGGAGAGACGGTATCTACTGGGCTACTGGGCTAGTCCGGCGCCTGACGACGCCGCAAGGTCTCGATGAGGATTTCGCGGTTGCGGTAACGGACATCCTGCC
>JAFGTZ010000008.1 GCA_016938795.1 Chromatiaceae bacterium
CGTCTCGGCGCGCTCGACATTCCCAACGCGCGCTCGCTGCATCGGCATCCGGTGCCGCGCACCGGCGGGCTCGCGCTGCTGATCGGCGCGCTCGCGCCATTGGTCATGCTGGCCGCGCTCGGCTGGGCCGATCCCGTGCTCGCCTGGCTGGGTGCGGCGCTCGCGCTGGTGGCCGGAGTCTCCTTCGCCGACGACCTTGGGGGCCTGAGCCGACGGCTGCGCCTCGGCGCGCATCTGCTTGCCGCGCTGCTGCTCATTCTGGCCGGGCTGCGCTGGGATCCCATCGCGCTGCCGGGGTTGCTGCTCATGCCCGGTACGCTCATCACCAGCCTGCTCACGCTGTTTTATCTGGTCTGGATGATCAATCTCTACAACTTCATGGACGGCATGGACGGACTCGCCGGGGGCATGGCGCTGTTTGGCTTCGGCGCGCTCGCGGTGCTCGGCTTCAGCGGCGGCGAACCCCTTTTCGGACTGGTCGCGGCCTGCGTGGCCGCGAGCGCTGCCGGCTTTCTCAGCGCCAACCTGCCCCCCGCGCGTCTCTTTCTGGGCGATGTGGGATCCTCATCACTGGGCTTGCTGGCGGCGGCCCTGGGGCTGTGGGGACAGCAGCTCGGGCTCTTTCCGCTCTGGGTCACGGCCCTGGCCTTCTCGCCCTTCATTCTGGATGCGACCTGGACATTGCTTGCCCGCCTGATGCGCGGCGAACGGATCTGGGAGGCGCATCGCTCGCATCACTACCAGCGTCTGGTGTTGGCCGGCTGGTCGCATGGACAGGTGCTCGCGCGCGCCTATCCGCTCATGGCCGCCGTGGCCGCCTCGGCCATTGCCGCCCCTGGACTCCCCGTGCATGAGCAGCGCTGGCTGCTCGGCGCCTGGGCGCTGATCTATGTCTTCGTCCATCTGAAGGTGTGGCTCGTCGAGCGCAGCGCGCAGCGCGAGGACGCGCCCGCGTGAGTCCGCTCCTCGACCGGCTGCGCTCGCGCACCGCCGCCTTTGCCCACGACCTGCTCAGCATTCCGCTGGCCTGGCTCGGCGCCTACTGGCTGCGTTTCAATCTCGATCAGATTCCCGCCGATTTTCTCCATTGGGCCCTGCTCAGCACGCCGCTCGTGGTGCTCATTCAGGGCGCCGTCTATTGGGCCTTCGGTCTCTATCGCGGCGTCTGGCGCTTTGCCTCGCTGCCCGATCTTGGGCGCATCCTCAAGGCCGTGGTGGTTGGCACCCTGCTGGTCACGGCGGCGCTCTTCATTCTCAATCGCTCGGCACTGCTGCCGCGCTCGGTGCCGGTGCTCTATCTGGGGCTTCAGTTGCTGCTGCTCGCTGGACCACGCCTGCTTTATCGCTGGCTGAAGGATCGTCGCTTGAGGATACCAAGCGGGCAGCGGGTGCTCATCGTCGGCGCGGGACGTGCGGGCGAGATGCTGGTGCGCGACATGCTGCGCGATCCCAAGCGTGCCTACTGTCCGGTCGGCTTTGTCGATGACAAGCCGCGTCGCCAGGGTGCCGAGGTGCATGGTGTGCCGGTTCTTGGGGCGAGCACGGCCATCCCCGAGCTGGTCACGCGACTCGACATCGATCTGGTGTTGCTCGCGGTGCCAAGCGCCCGGGCTGCCGAGATGCGCCGGCTGGTGGCGCTGTGCGAGGCATCCGGGCGGCCCTTTCGCACCGTGCCCGAACTGGGCAGTCTGATGCGCGGCGAGGTGGGCATCGCGCAGTTGCGCCCGGTGTCCATCGAGGATCTGCTCGGGCGCGATCCGGTCCAGCTCGACTGGAGCGGCATTTGCGCGGGGCTCGCCGGACGCGCCATCCTCATCACCGGAGCGGGTGGCTCCATTGGCGCCGAACTCTGCCATCAGCTCGCCCAGGCCGCCCCCGAGCGCGTCATTCTGGTCGATCACAGCGAGTTCAATCTCTATCGTATCCACCACGAACTCGGCGAGCGCCATCCCGAGCTTCAGATCGCGCGCTATCTGCTCGATGTGACCGATGTGCCCGCCCTGCGCGCGCTCTTCGCGCGCGAGCGCCCGGCCATCGTCTTTCACGCCGCTGCCTACAAGCATGTGCCCATGCTGGAGGATCAGATTCGCGCGGCGGTGTACAACAACGTGCTCGGCACGCGCCGCCTCGCCGAGATGGCCGCCACCAGCGGCTGCGAGCGCTTCGTGCTCATCTCCACCGACAAGGCGGTGCGCCCGGCCAATGTCATGGGCGCGACCAAGCGTCTGGCTGAACGTCTCTGTCAGGCGCTCGACGCCCGTTCGGGCTGCCGCTTCATGACGGTGCGCTTTGGCAATGTGCTCGGCTCGGCGGGCAGCGTGGTGCCGCTCTTTCGTCGCCAGATCGAGGCGGGCGGTCCGCTCACCCTGACCCACCCCAAGATCGAGCGCTATTTCATGACCATTCCCGAGGCCTGCCAGCTCATCATGCAGGCGGCGGTGATCGGTGCCGGTGGCGAGATTTTTGTGCTCGACATGGGCGAACCGGTGCGCATCCGCGACCTCGCCGAACAGATGATTCGTCTCAGCGGACGCGAGCCGGAGGTGGACATCGCCATTCGTTACATCGGCCTGCGTCCCGGCGAAAAGCTCTATGAAGAACTCTTCTACGCAGACGAGGCGCTCAGCGCGACCGATCATCCCAAGATTCGGATTGCGCGCACCCAGTCCGAGCAGGCGCTCGACCTTGCCCGCCTCGATGTACTAGAGCAGCGGATCGACATCGAGAATCCACGCCTGCTCGCCGAGACGCTGCGCACCCTGGTTCCCGAGTGGTGCGTGCCGGATTGCGGCGCATCCGAGCAGCCACCCTCCGAGAGGATTGAGGAGACGCCATGCGCGACTCAGACACTTTGATCATGCCGAACGCCAGCGAGGCGTCCTCCGAGCTCGACGAGCACCGCCCCCCGAGCGGGGCGCAGGCACGGGTGCTCGCCGCGCTTCAGTCCAGCGGTAAGCTCAGCGCGGCCGATCTGGGGCGCGCGCGCCGTCTCGCCGAGGACGCCGGCGAGGCGCTGCCGCCGATGCTGGTGCGTCTGGGTCTGGTTGCCGAACGCGACATGGCGCGCGCGCTTGCGAGCGAACTCGATCTGCCCCTGAGCGAGGCCGCCGACTTTCCCGCCGAGCCGGTGTGCGAGGAGCGTTTCAGTCTGCGCTTTCTCAAGGATGCCCGCGTGCTGCCGCTCGCCGAGGAGGCCGACGCCCTGCGGGTCGCCTTCGCCAACCCGGCCGATCCCTTCGTGCTGGAGGCGGTGCGTCTTGCCGCCGATCGTCCGGTGCGCGCCTCGGTGGCCCTACCGAGCGAGATCGAGGCGGCGCTGGAGCGGCTCCATGCCCCGCCCGACGCCGCGACCGCGTCCGAGCCGCTCGAGGGCGCAGCGGGCGACTTCGACGAGGAGGACATCGAGCACCTGAAGGATCTGGCGAGCGAGGCGCCGGTTATCCGCATGGTCAATCAGCTCATCCAACGGGCGGTCGAGTCGCGCGCCTCGGACATCCACATCGAACCCTTTGCCGATGCGCTCAAGGTGCGGCTGCGCGTCGATGGCATCCTCAAGGAAATCGAGGCCCCGCCGGTGCGCTCCACGGCGGCGGTCATCTCGCGCGTGAAGATCATGGCGCGGCTGAACATCGCCGAGCGCCGTCTGCCGCAGGACGGGCGCATCCCCATCCGGGTGCAGGGCAAGGAGCTCGATCTGCGCGTCTCGACCGTGCCGACGCTCTTTGGCGAGAGCGTGGTCATGCGTCTGTTGGACAAGGAAAGCGTGCGCTTCGATCTCGACGCGCTTGGCTTCGACGGCGGTCCGCGCGCACGGCTCAACCGCATCCTCGAACAGCCCTATGGCATCCTGCTCGTCACCGGCCCCACCGGCTCGGGCAAGAGCACCACGCTCTACACCGCGCTCAGCCGGCTCAATACCGAGGAGCGCAAGATCATCACGGTCGAGGATCCGGTCGAGTATCAGCTTCCCGGCATCAATCAGATCCAGGTCAAGTCATCCATCGGCATGACCTTCGCCGGCGCGCTGCGCGCCATCGTGCGCCAGGATCCCGACATCATCATGGTCGGCGAGATGCGCGATCTCGAAACCGCGCGCATCGCCGTGCAGTCGGCCCTGACCGGCCATGTGGTGCTCTCGACGCTGCACACCAACGACGCGGCGAGCGGCGTGACCCGACTGCTCGACATGGGGGTCGAGGACTATCTGCTCACCTCCACCATCAATGGCATCGTGGCGCAGCGTCTGGTGCGTCGGCTCTGCCCCCACTGCTCCAAACCCGAGCCGGCCCGCCCCGAGCTGGCCGAGCGCTTTGCCGCCCTGAGCGCGGGCGACAAGCCGCTCGAACTGCGCCGCCCGGTGGGCTGCGAGGCCTGCAATGGCACGGGTTATCGCGGACGCCTGGTCATCACCGAGGTACTGCTCATGTCCGAGCCCATCCGTCAGGCCGTGCTCGCCCACGCCGCTGCCAGCGAGATTCGTCGCATCGCCGTGGCCGAGGGCATGGAAACCATGTATCAGGACGGATTGCGCAAGGCCCTCGACGGGCGCACCACACTCGATGAGGTGCTGCGCGTGGCCGAGACCGACTGATCGTCCGCGACCCAATCCCGCATCCAAGGAGCGCACCCCATGTTCAAGCCCAAGCCACCTCGTCGCGCAG
>JAFGTZ010000369.1 GCA_016938795.1 Chromatiaceae bacterium
ATCAAGGATCGCGTGGCCTATTTCCGGCTACACTAGAGGCTCGGTCTTCTGATCGCTAACCGGCGGGTGCGCATCGGCGCGCAACAGGATGTTCAATGGTAGGAGAACTCGATGAGTGATGTCGGTTGTCAGTTCTCGAACCAGGCGGGGCAGCTGCTTGGTGTGCATCCGGATAGTGGGCGCGATTTACTGCGCTGTGTGCGCAAGCATCTCAGCTATCTCTTTCAGCCAGTTGTCAACATTCATACGGGTTGCGTCTACGGTTACGAGGCCCTATTGCGCGGGCTCGACGCCCTTGGCCTGAGCGACGTGCCCGACCTCATCCAGGCGGCGCGTGAGCGTCTGGTCGCGAGCGATCTCGATCTCTTGCTGCGCGAGCTGGCCATCGCGCGTTTTGCCGAGATTCCCAACGCCCACCGCTACCGGCTCTTTTTCAATCTCGACCCCTCCCTGCTCGATGCGGATCGCCCGCTACACACCCTTGCCCTGCTCAAACGCCATGGCCTTGGCGCAGAGACACTCTGTCTTGAAATCTCCGAGCGCGCCGAGCTGCTCACCAACCCGTCTTTGGCGCATCTGATCGCCGCCTACCGCCAGCACCGCTTCCATCTCGCCATTGATGATTTTGGCAGCGGTCACGCCGGTCTGCGTCTGCTCTACGAACATCCGCCGCATCTGCTGAAGATTGACCGCTTTTTCATCCGCGGCATCGCCGAGGATCCCAAAAAGCGCATTTTCGTCTCGCACACGGTGCAACTTGCGCATGTGCTCGGCATTCTGGTCATTGCCGAAGGGGTGGAAAGCGAGACCGAGTTCCTGGCCTGCCGCGAGATTGGCTGTGATCTGGCCCAGGGCTATCTCATTGATCGCCCACAAGCAGACGCCTCAGCACGGCGCCCCTGCTACGAACACATTGCCGAACTCAATGCCCGCCATCAGCATCGCCGCGGCGATGACCGCGCGCTCATCAAGTCCTGTCTCGAATTCATTCCCCCGCTGCACGTCACCGATAACGTGACTGGACTGTTCGAGGCCTTTCGCCAAGACAAGGCGCACCACATGGTGCCCGTGCTCGATACCGCCGATCGACCGCTCGGACTCATCCACGAGTCCGACATCAAGGACTTCATCTACTCGGCCTATGGGCGCGATCTGCTCTCGAACCGCGCCCTTGGGCGCACCCTGCGCGATTTCGTGCGCCCCTGCCCCTCGGTCGATATCCACGACAGCGCCGAGCGTCTGCTCGATGCCTATTCGGCCAACGTCAACCCCGCTGGTCTGTTCGTGACCGAAAACGCGCGCTATCTCGGGTTCATCTCGGCAACCTCGCTGCTCCAGCTCATCGAGCAGAAGAATCTAGCCGCCGCACGCGACCAGAATCCCCTCTCCAAGCTCCCCGGCAACAACCCCATCTTCGAGTTCGTCTCGCGCGCGCTCAGTCAGCGCGAACACGGCTGGCACCTGGCCTACTTCGATTTCGATAACTTCAAGGCCTTCAACGACCACTACGGCTTCCGCCGCGGCGACCGCGCCATCCTGATGTTTGCCGAGCTGCTGCGCAAACAGCTTGGCGAACGCCAGTGGTTTATCGGCCACGTGGGCGGGGATGATTTTTTTGCCGGCATTCGCGACGCCGATCCTCATGCAACGCACGCCCAGATCAGCGAACTGCTGGATAAATTCCGCTCAGACGTGCAGAGCCTCTATGACCCGGATGACAGCCAGCGCGGCTTCATCTGTGCGCGCGACCGCTTTGGCGAAAGCCGCGAAATGCCCCTGATGCGGGCCAGCGCGGCCTTGCTGGTAATCAATCCGGGCGACGACTATGGCAACGCCGAACATCTCGGTCAGGTCATCGCCGAGATGAAACACGAGGCCAAGGCCAGCACCTCGGGTCTGGTGGTCCGCGACAGTGCCATGCGCTTCACCCTCGATGCGCATCTGGCCGAAGGGCCGATCAACCAGTGCCCGGCGGCCTGAATCCGACTGAACCCGGACCCGCCGCACCTCATCAGTTCGTCGTTCTGCTGTCATAATGGCGCCTTGCCCGATTCAGCGCGCCTTGCCCATGCCTTTGCTGCCCGCCTGCACCTCCACCAGACCCCGGCCCTCGCGCCGCCTTCAGCTCAGCCTCCTTGCGCTGCTTGCGCTTGGCGTTACAACTGCCGCCCTGGGCGCACCCCTGCCGGCGATGCCCGGCATCGACGCCTCGGCCATGTTGCTGGGGCTCATCGGCGGCCTGGCGCTCTTTCTCTTCGGGCTCGAACAGATGGCCCTGGCGCTCAAGGCGCTGGCCGGTGATCGGCTCAAGGATCTGCTGGCGAGCATCACCCGTAACCGCTTTCTCGGCGCGCTCAGCGGCGCCCTGGTCACCGCCCTGCTGAATTCCTCCTCGGTCACCACCGTGCTGCTGGTGGGCTTTGTCAGCGCAGGGCTCATGAGTCTGACCCAATCAGTCGGCGTCATCATGGGGGCCAATATCGGCTCTACCCTGACCGCCCAGCTCATCGCCTTCCAGATCGACGAGATGGCCCTGCTGCTGATCGCGCTCGGCTTTGCCGCACAGGCCGGACTGCGCGGCGAGACCGCACGCCACGCCGGAACCCTGCTGCTGGGGCTGGGGCTGATCTTTTTCGGCATGAGCGTCATGAGCACGGCCATGGAGCCGCTGCGCGACTATCCGCCCTTTCTCGATCTGATGCGCCGGCTTGCCGATCCGCTGCTCGGGGTGCTGGTGGGGGCCGCCTTCACCGCGCTGGTGCAGTCCTCGGCGGCCACCACGGGCATCGCCATCGTGCTCGCCAGCCAGGGGCTCATGACCCTGCCAACCGGCATCGCGCTGGTGTTCGGCGCCAACATCGGCACCTGCGCCACGGCCCTGCTCGCCACCATCGGCAAATCGCGCGAGGCGCTGCGCGCGGCCCTGGTGCATGTGTTTTTCAATGTGGCCGGGGTGCTGCTCTGGTTTGCCTTCATCGACGATCTGGCCGCGCTGGTGGCGCATCTTTCGCCCGCCTACCCCGCGCTTGCCGGAGCCGAGCGGCTCGCCGCCGAGGTGCCGCGTCAGATTGCCAACGCCCATACCCTCTTCAATGTTGCCAACACACTCATCTTCATCGGGCTGGCGGGCTGGTTCGCCCGGCTCGCCACCTGGCTGGTGCCCGAGCCGCCGCCAAGCGCCGAACCCGAGGCGGTGCACGCGCGTTATCTCGACGCGGAATTACTGACCACCCCAGCCCTGGCGCTCGATCGCGCCCGGCTCGAAATCCTCCACATGGGCGAGTATGTGCAGCGCATGATGCGGCGTATCCTGCCGGCCACGCTCGCCGGCAATCGCGCCATGCTGCACGACATCGCACGCATGGATGACGCCGTGGATACCCTGCATGCCGAGATTGTGGTTTACCTTGGCCAGATCAGCCGCCAGCCGCTCAGCGAGCGCCAGACCCAGGATCTGATGCGACTGATGGAGGCAGCCAACAGCCTCGAAAACATCGGCGATCTGATCGAGACCGATCTGGTGGTGCTTGGCAAGGAGCGCCTTGAAGCCGGAGTGTCGATCAGCAACCCCACCCGCGAGGTGCTGAGCGACTTCCACCGCGCTGTGGTGCGCGCGCTCATCGCCGCCGTGCAGGCGGTGGCGCAGAACAGCCCCGAGGCGGCGCAGAGCGTCATCGGCATGAAAGGCGAGATTGCCCGCATCGCCGATTCGGCTGCCGTGCATGAGGCGCGACGCTTGGTGGCGCAGGAGCCCAAGCGCGTGCCTGCCTATACCATCGAGATTGACATCATCGAAAAGCTCAAGCGGATCTACTACTTCTCCAAGCGCATGGCCAAGACGGTGACGCCGCGCGAGGGCCTCTAGCCCGCCACCAGGGGCGCGGGCACGTCCTGGAACTGGAGTGCGGCGAGACGCGCGTAGAGTCCGCCCTGGCGGATGAGTTCCTCATGGCGTCCGGTGGCGACGATGCGCCCGCCATCAAGCACCAGGATGCGGTCGGCATTGCGCACCGTGGCCAGACGGTGGGCGATGACGATGCTGGTGCGCCCCTCCATCAGACGCTCAAGCGCCTCCTGCACCAGACGCTCGCTTTCGGCATCGAGCGCGCTGGTGGCCTCATCGAGCAGCAGCAGGGCCGGATCGCGCAGCACGGTGCGGGCGATGGCGATGCGCTGGCGCTCGCCGCCCGAGAGACGCACCCCGCGCTCGCCGAGAAAGGTGCCATAGCCCTCGGGCAGACGCTCGATAAAGTCGGCCGCGTGCGCCGCCTCGGCTGCGCGCCGCACCGCCTCCTCGTCAGCCGCTTCAAGCCCGTAACGAATGTTCTCGCGCGCGCTCGCGGCAAAGATCACCGGCTCCTGCGGCACCAGGGCGATATGGCGGCGCAGCTCGGCGGGGTCGAGTTCGCGCAGATCCATCCCATCGAAACGGATGACCCCGCGCGTGGGATCGTAAAAGCGCAGCAGCAACTGAAAGAGGGTTGATTTGCCCGCCCCCGAGGGGCCGACCAGGGCCACCCGCTCACCCGGCTCCAGATGCAGCTCCAGCCCATCGAGCGCCGCAGTTCCGGGACGCGCCGGATACTCGAACCCGACGCCCTCGAAGTCGATACGCCCGCGCACCGGCGCGCAGAGCGCGCGCGGCTCGGCGGGCGCGAGGATGGCCGGCTGCGCCTCCAGCAGCTCCATAAGCCGCTCGCTCGCCCCGGCCCCGCGCAGCAGCTGACCGGCGAGATCGCTCAGCGACCCCACCGCCCCGGCCACCACGATGGCATAGAAGAGAAAGGCCGAGAGATCGCCGCCGCTCAGTGTGCCGGCGAGCACCTGATGGCCGCCGATCCAGAGCACCACGCCAATGGCGCCAAAGGTCAGCAGGGTGGCCACGCCCGAGAGGATGGCGCTGGTGAGCGAGCGACGGCGCGCGGTCTCGAAGGCCTGCTCCACCTGCTCGGCATAGAGGCGCCGGTCGATCGGTTCGTGACAGAAGGCCTGCACGGTGCGAATGCCATGCACCACCTCATCGACATAGGCGCCCACATCGGCCACCCGATCCTGACTCGCGCGCGAGAGACGACGCACCCGCGCGCCGAGCAACCAGGCCGGTGCAATCACCAGCGGCACCCCCAGCACCACCAGGGCGGTGAGGGCCGGACTGGTGAGGGCCAGCATCAGCAGACCGCCGAGCATGAGCAGGGTGGTGCGAATCGCCATGGCCAGGGTGGAGCCCACCACCACCTGAAGAAGCGCCGTGTCGCTGGTGAGACGCGAGATGACCTCGCCGGTGCGGGTGGTCTCGAAAAAGCCCACATCGAGACTGAGCACACGCTCGAAGACCGCGCGCCGGATATCGGCCACCACCCGCTCGCCGAGCCAGTTGAGCAGATAGCCGCGCGCCATGACCGCCGCGCCGGTGAGCACCACCACCCCGAGAAAGAGCAGCAGCGAGCGGTTGAGCGCCGCGACCGAACCGGTGCTGAGGCCGGTATCGACCACCACCCGGATGACCTGACCAAAGGCCAGCACCGACGCGGCCGCCACGAAGAGCGCCACCAGGGCGCCCAGCAGCACCCAGGCATAGGGACGGGTAAAGCGCAGCAGATGGGCGAGCGCGCCGAGATGACGACTGCCCGGACGGTCGGGCGTAGCGGGAGCGGATCGAGGCATGGATCGAGAACTCTTGGCGGGAAGGTTGGAACAATGGATGAGCGCGAGCCCCGAGGAACGGGGCCGAATGCTTCCTTAATCTGAGGGCATCAACGCCCATCGGCAAGCAGACGCCACTGACGCACCAGAAGCATTGCGCCCCAGGCGAGCGCCGCCAGCATGAGCAGGGCGCCGAGCAGATGGCTGGCCTGACCCAGCGCCCGATCGAGATGCAGCAGATCGGTTTCGGTGAGCAGGAATTCCCAGTCGTGGAAGCCGTAGGGCGAGGTCTGGCCGGTATTGCCGCCAATGAGCGGCAGCACGCCCGCGCGTGCGCGCCAGCCCGATCAGCGCAGCAGGGCCGCCAGCGCGCGGATGGCATCGCGGTTGGTCCAGGAGGCGGTCAGCGCGGCGGCGGCGGCGGCGGGCATCCAGCGATAGTCCAGATGCTCGCGCGCGTTGAGCCGGATCAGGCGGCGCTGATCGAGCACCAGGGCGAACCAGTACTCGCGATTGAAGCAGACATTGGGCGCATAGCGCTTGCGCCAGGCCTGGATGATGGGAAAGAGGCTGGAGTGGTGCAGATCAATGAGCGCACCGCCCACACGCAGCCCGGTTTCCTCATGCACCTCGCGCGCGGCGGCCTGACGCGGCGTCTCGCCCGGATCGAGACTGCCAGTCACCGACTGCCAGAACCCGAGCGGGCGGGCGCGCTTGAGCATGAGAAACTCGCCGCCCCGGGTGCAGATGACCACCAGCACCGACTGGTTGCGCTTGCGCGCGCCCGGCGCGGCGCTCTCGCCCTTCGCGCTCAGCTGATGGAGAAGGCTGGGTGAGAGACAGTTGGCCATGGGCGTGGGGTTCAGCTCCGTGGCCGGGTGCGCAGCGCCAGCTCGCGCAGCTGCGCCTCGTCCACCTCCGAGGGCGCGTCGGTGAGCGGACAGGCCGCGCTCTGGGTCTTGGGGAAGGCCATGACATCGCGGATGGAATGCGCGCCGGTCATGAGCATCACCAGCCGATCGAGCCCGAAGGCGATGCCGCCATGCGGCGGGCAGCCGAACTTGAGCGCGCGCAGCAGAAAGCCGAAGCGCTCATCGGCCTGTTCCTCGCTGATGTTGAGCAGCCTGAACACCTGACGCTGCACCGCCTCGCGATGGATACGGATGGAGCCGCCGCCAATCTCGGTGCCATTGAGCACCATGTCGTAGGCGCGCGAGAGACAGGCCCCGGGGTTGGCATCCAGCAGATCGAGCTGATCCTCCTTGGGCGCGGTGAAGGGATGGTGCAGCGCCACCCAGCGTCCCGAGTTCGCGTCGTGCTCGAACATGGGGAAGTCGATCACCCAGAGCGGCCGCCAGCCCTCGGCCATGAGCCCGCGATCCTGACCGAGGCGCACGCGCAGCGCGCCCAGGGCCTCGTTGACCACGCTGGCCTTGTCGGCGCCGAAGAAGACCAGATCGCCGTCCTCGGCCCCGGTGCGCGCCATGATGCCCTCGACCGCCGCGTCGGGCAGGAACTTGAGGATAGGCGATTGCAGCCCCTCGCGCCCCTTGGCCGACCACTCGTTGACCTTGATGTAGGCCAGCCCCTTGGCCCCATAGATGGCGACGAACTGGGTGTAGCCGTCAATCTCCTTGCGGGTGAGTTCGCCGCCGCGCGGCAGACGCAGCGCCACCACGCGCCCCTCAGGATCCTGGGCCGGGCCGGAGAAGACCTTGAAATCGACCTCGCCCATGAGATCAGCCACATCGACCAGCTCCAGCGGCACGCGCAGGTCGGGCCGGTCGGAGCCGAAGCGGCGCATGGCCTCGGCATGGGTCATGCGCGGGAACTCGGGCAGCTCGACCTCCAGCACCTCGCGGAACAGCGCGCGAATCATGCCCTCCATGAGGCCCATGATGTCCTCTTCCTCGATGAAGGAGGCCTCGATGTCGAGCTGGGTGAACTCGGGCTGACGATCGGCGCGCAGATCCTCGTCGCGAAAGCAGCGCGCGATCTGGTAATAGCGATCAAGCCCCGACATCATGAGCAACTGCTTGAAGAGCTGCGGCGACTGCGGCAGCGCGAAGAACTCGCCCGGATGGGTGCGGCTGGGGACCAGATAATCGCGCGCGCCCTCAGGCGTGGACTTGGTCAGGATGGGGGTCTCGATGTCGAGAAAGCCCTGCTCATCGAGAAACCGGCGCAGGGTGCGGGTCACGCGCGCGCGGGTGCGCAGCCGCTCCTGCATCTCGCTGCGGCGCAGATCAAGATAGCGATAGCGCAGACGCAGCTCCTCGGAGGCATCAGCGGCATGGGTATCGAGCTGAATGGGCGGGGTCTCGGCGCGGTTGAGAATCTCAAGATCCAGACCCAGCACCTCGATGGCGCCGGTCGGCAGCTCAGGATTGAGGGTGCCCTCGGGACGCGGACGCACCCGGCCCTGGATGCGCAGCACGAACTCGCTACGCACCTGTTCGGCGAGCGCGAACATCTCGGCGCGATCGGGATCAAACACCACCTGCACCAGCCCCTCGCGGTCGCGCAAGTCAATGAAGATGACACCGCCATGGTCGCGCCGCCGCTGCACCCAGCCGCAGAGAACGACCTCCCGACCCTCGTGGCTGGCGTTCAATTCTCCACAATAATGCGTGCGCATCGGTTTCTGATCCCCATCGGTATGGTCGCGGGACAGCCCGCGCAAGAGGCGCGCGGCTATCATGAAAAAAGGCTGAAAGACTACTTGGCCCGCGAACCTGGCGCAAGCCCGCGGGCGCTCCTGGCTCGATAACGGGGGAGGTTGCGCGTGCTCAGGCCGCGCTCTTCTCGGATGGCTTCTCCGATGGCTTCGAGCTGCTGGCGGAGGTCTCGCTCTTGGCCCCGGCCCCGCTGTCATGCAGGTTTTTCTTCTTGTCGCCCGACTTCTTGAAGTCGGTCTCGTACCAACCGCCGCCCTTGAGGCGGAAACCCGCTGCGGAGATGAGCTTCTTCAGCGCGGGCTCACCGCAGGCGGGACAGTCGGTCAGCGGCGCGTCGCTGATCTTCTGCATGGCCTCCAGCTCATGGCCGCAAGAGTCGCAGCGATATTCGTAGATCGGCATGATGTTAACCCTCTCTGGAATCCATTGATGTGTGAATGACGGGCCACCCTATGGGGATGACCCATCGAAAAACAAGGCTATTTATGCGACCCTGTGGCGCATCACCAGCCTGACCCGAGCTGCATCATGACCGCACAGTCCGCACACTCCATCCTCATCACCGGCTGCTCCAGCGGCATTGGTCATCACTGCGCCCATGGGCTGGCGCGGCGGGGCTGGCGCGTGATTGCGAGCGCGCGCCGCGCCGAGGATGTGGCGCGGCTCAGCGCCGAGGGGCTGGCTGCCGTGCAGCTCGATCTTGATGAGCCGGCGAGCATTGCCGAGGGATTGGAGCAGGCGCTGGAGCTAAGCGGCGGGCGGCTCGATGCGCTGTTCAACAATGGCGCCTACGGGCAGCCAGGCGCGGTTGAGGATCTCAGCCGCGCGACGCTGCGCGCCCAGTTCGAGACCAACCTCTTCGGCTGGCACGATCTGACCCGCCGCGTCATCCCCATCATGCGCCGCCAGGGCAGCGGGCGCATCGTGCAAAACAGCTCCATCCTGGGCTTCATCCCCCTGCCCTATCGCGGCGCCTATGTGGCGAGCAAGTACGCCCTGGAGGGGCTCAGCGACACCCTGCGTCTGGAGCTGCGCGGATCGGGCATTTGGGTGTCGCTCATCGAACCCGGCCCGATCAGCAGCCGCTTTCGCGACAACGCGCACCGCGCCTTCCGCGACCATATCGACCGCGAGCAGAGCGTGCATCGCGAGGCCTACGCGCGCGCCGAGGCGCGGCTTACCAAGGAGGGTCCGGCGCAACCCTTCACCCTGCCGCCCGAGGCGGTGTTGAAGAAGCTCGTGCATGCCCTGGAGAGCCCGCGTCCGCGCGCCCGCTACGCCGTGACCTTCCCCACCCACCTGCTCGGCGCGCTCAAGCGGGTGCTCGACACCGAGAGGCTTGATCGGCTGCTGATGAAGGTCTCGCGCGGCGGGGCGGGCTGAGCGGACAGTTTAGAGGTACTGCACCTCAAGAATCTCGAACTCGCGGATACCGCCCGGGGCCTCGACCGAGGCCAGATCGCCCTCGCTCTTGCCGATGAGGCAGCGCGCGATGGGCGAGCCGATGGAGATTTTACCCTCCTTTAGATCGGCCTCGTCCTCGCCCACGATCTGATAGCAGTGCTCGGCATCGGTGTCGAGTTCGAGCACGCGCACGGTGGCCCCAAAGACCACCCGACCGCCCGCGTCGAGCTTGGTCACGTCGATGATCTGGGCATTGGAGAGCTTGCCCTCGATTTCCTTGATGCGGCCCTCGATAAAGCCCTGCTGCTCGCGCGCGGCATGGTACTCGGCGTTCTCCTTCAGATCGCCGTGGGCGCGCGCCTCGGCAATGGCCTCGATCACTCGGGGACGCTCGACACGCTTCAGACGGTCGAGTTCTTCACGCAATTTCTCGGCGCCTCTGGCGGTCAGAGGGACTTGGCTCATGGGATGATTCCTCGCATGGAATAGGCCGCGCCGAGAACAGGCGCGGCTGTCGGGCCCCTTGCGGGCCGTCAACCAAATAAACGCATGGCGGGCCAGGAAGGGCCCGCCATGCGTGGATCGTTCAGTAAAGATCTTGTAAACGATTGACGGTCGGGATGTCCAGTTGTTTGAGCGCGAGACAGGTGGCCTCGGCGCCGGCGATGGTGGTGGTATAACACACCTTGTGCTGAAGCGCGGCGCGACGAATCTCGGCCGAATCGGCAATGGCCTGCACGCCCTCAGTGGTGTTGACGATGAAGCTCACCTCGTTGTTCTTGATCATATCCACCACATGCGGGCGACCTTCGGCCACCTTGTTCACGCCCACGCACTCGATGCCCGCCGCGCGCACCGCCGCTGCCGTGCCATGGGTGGCGTAGAGTGTGAAGCCAAACTCCAGCAGCTCGCGCGCCACTCGAATGAGACGCCCCTTGTCGGCATCGCGCACGCTCAAGAGCGCCTTGCCGCCACGGCGCGGCAAGAGCGAACCCGCGCCCTCCTGCGCCTTGGCATAGGCCTCGCCAAAGCTCTCGCCCACACCCATGACCTCGCCGGTGGACTTCATTTCAGGGCCGAGCACGGTATCCACGGCGGGGAACTTCACGAAGGGGAAGACCGCCTCCTTGACGAAATAATGCTTGGGCTTGACCTCGCGCCTGTAGCCTTGGGCCTCGAGCGAGCGCCCCGCCATGCAGCGCGCGGCGACCTTGGCAAGCGGTACGCCAATCGCCTTGGAGACGAAGGGCACGGTGCGCGAGGCGCGCGGATTGACCTCCAGGATATAGATCTCCTCGTCCTTGACCGCGAACTGAGCGTTCATCAGTCCGACCACATTGAGCCCCCGCGCCATCTTGATCATCTGCTCGCGCATCCGGTCCTGAATGGCGGGCGAGAGGGTGTAGGGCGGCAGCGAACAGGCCGAGTCGCCCGAGTGTACGCCGGCCTGCTCGATGTGCTCCATGATGCCGCCGATGAGCACCTCCTCACCGTCGCAGATGGCATCCACATCGACCTCGATGGCATCGTCGAGAAAGCGATCAAGCAGCACTGGCGATTCGTTCGAGACCCGCACCGCCTCGCGCATATAGCGCTGGAGTTCGTCCTCGTTATAGACGATCTCCATGGCCCGCCCGCCGAGCACATAGGAGGGGCGCACCACCAGCGGATAGCCGATGCTCGCGGCCTGGGCGACGGCCTCCTCCTCGCTGCGCGCGGTGGCGTTGGGCGGCTGGCGCAGCCCCAGCTCCTGAATCATGCGCTGGAAGCGCTCGCGGTCCTCGGCCAGGTCGATGCTATCGGGGGTGGTGCCGATGATGGGCACACCAGCGGCTTCGAGTGCGCGCGCTAGTTTCAACGGGGTCTGGCCGCCATACTGCACGATGACGCCCTTGGGCTTCTCCCTGGCGACGATTTCGAGCACGTCCTCAAGCGTCAGCGGCTCGAAGTAGAGCCGATCGGAGGTGTCGTAGTCGGTTGATACCGTCTCGGGGTTGCAGTTGACCATGATGGTCTCAAAGCCGTCCTCGCGCATGGCAAAGGCGGCATGGACGCAGCAATAATCAAACTCGATGCCCTGGCCGATACGGTTTGGACCGCCGCCAAGCACCATGATCTTGTCGCGATCAGTGGGGTCGGCCTCGCACTCTTCCTCATAGGTCGAATAGAGATAGGCCGTGGAGGCCGAGAACTCGGCCGCGCAGGTATCGACGCGCTTGTAGACCGGATGCACGCCCTGCTCCCAGCGGCGTTCGCGCACCTGCTGCTCGCTCGCGCCGGTCAGATAGGCCAGACGCCGGTCGGAAAAGCCCTGACGCTTGAGCGCACGCATGCGCTCGGGAGTCAGTCCGTCGAACCCAGCCGCGCGCACCTCGCGCGCGCTCGCGATCAGATCCTCGATCTCGGCGAGGAACCAGGGGTCGATGCGGGTCAGCTCGTGAATCTCATCGAGCGACATTCCCATGCGGAAGGCGTCGGCCACATAGAAGATGCGCTCGGCGCCGGCCTGACGCAGCTCCTGGCGCACGCGCTTCACGGCCTCCGGCCCTTCCTCGCCCACCACTTCCTCAAGACCGTATTTGTCGATTTCGAGCCCGCGCAGCGCCTTCTGGAAGGACTCCTGGAAGGTGCGCCCGATGGCCATGACTTCACCGACCGACTTCATCTGGGTGGTGAGACGCGCATCGGCCTGGGGGAACTTCTCGAAGGCGAAACGCGGGATCTTGGTGACCACATAGTCAATGGTCGGCTCGAAGGAGGCCGGGGTGGCGCCGCCGGTGATGTCGTTGCGCAGCTCATCGAGCGTGTAGCCCACCGCAAGCTTGGCCGCGACCTTGGCGATGGGGAAGCCGGTCGCCTTGGAAGCGAGCGCCGAGGAGCGCGACACGCGCGGATTCATCTCGATGACGATCATGCGCCCGTCGTCGGGGTTGATGGCGAACTGCACGTTCGAGCCGCCGGTATCCACCCCAATCTCGCGCAACACCGCAATGGAGGCGTTGCGCATGATCTGATATTCCTTATCGGTGAGCGTCTGCGCCGGGGCCACGGTGATGGAGTCGCCGGTGTGCACACCCATGGGATCGAGATTCTCGATCGAGCAGATGATGATGCAGTTATCGGCGTGATCGCGCACCACCTCCATCTCGTACTCTTTCCAGCCGAGCACCGACTCCTCGATGAGGAGTTCCTTGGTTGGCGAGAGATCGAGCCCGCGCCGGCAAATCTCCTCGAACTCCTCCTGGTTGTAGGCAATGCCGCCGCCGCTGCCGCCCATGGTGAAGGAGGGACGGATGATGGCCGGAAAGCCGATCGAGGCCTGCACCTGGATAGCCTCTTCAAGCGAATGCGCGATGGCCGAGCGCGGCATGTCGAGCCCGATCTTGCGCATCGCCTGGCGGAACAGATCGCGATCCTCGGCCTTGTCGATGGCCTCGCGCGAGGCGCCGATCAGCTCGACGCCATAGGCTTCGAGCACGCCCTCGCGCACCAGATCGAGCGCGCAGTTGAGCGCAGTCTGTCCGCCCATGGTGGGCAGCAGCGCATCGGGGCGCTCGCGCTCGATGATGGCCGCGAGCGCGCGCCAGGTCACCGGCTCGATATAGGTGGCGTCGGCCATCTCGGGGTCGGTCATGATGGTGGCCGGATTGGAGTTCACCAGGATGACCCGGTAGCCCTCCTCGCGCAGCGCCTTGCAGGCCTGGGCGCCGGAGTAGTCGAACTCGCACGCCTGCCCGATGACAATGGGGCCGGAGCCGATGATAAGAATGCTTTGGATGTCGGTACGCTTTGGCATGCTTGGATGTCTTGCTCTGCTGGACGAGGCCCGGCGCGCGGCCGGGACTGCCTTCGGGAGAACGGATGCCGCCTGACTCGGGCCATTGCGGCCTCTGAGGCGCGGCACGCTTGGTCGCGCGACACCCGGCGGGGCCGCGCGCTCGCCTGCCTCAGCGCCGCTCGCGCATGGCCTCGACGAAGGGATCGAACACCGGCGCCACATCATGGGGGCCGGGGCTCGCCTCGGGGTGCCCCTGGAAACCGAAGGCCGGGCGCTCGCGATGACGGATGCCTTGCAGCGAGCCGTCGAAGAGCGAGCGATGGGTCGGCTCCAGACAGGCCGGCAGCGAGGCCTCATCGACCGCGAAGCCATGGTTCTGGCTGCTGATCATGACCAGGCCGGTGGCCAGATCCTGCACCGGGTGATTGGCCCCGTGATGGCCAAACTTCATCTTCAGAGTGCGCGCACCGCAGGCCAGCCCGAGCAGCTGATGCCCCAGACAGATGCCAAAGACGGGCAGGTCACGCTCAAGCAGCTCGCGAATGGCCGCGATGGCGTAGTCGCAGGGCTCAGGATCGCCAGGACCATTGGAGAGAAAGACGCCATCAGGCTTGAGTTCAAGCACCGCCTCGACCGAGGTGCGTGCGGGCACTACGGTGACCCGACAGCCCCGCTCGGCGAGCATGCGCAGGATATTGCGCTTGATGCCATAGTCGTAGGCAACCACATGCAGGGAGCGCTCAGCCTCGCCCGCCGCGTCCGGCGCGGGCAGACCGCCCTCCAGGGTCCAGACACCCTGGGTCCAGACATAGGGCTCGGGGGTCGTGGCCTCTTGCGCGAGGTCCATCCCCTTGAGCCCCGGGAAGCCGCGCGCGGCGGCCAGGGCTGCGGCCTCGTCGAGGCCCTCGCCGGCCTGAATGCAGCCGTTCTGAGCGCCTTTCTCGCGCAGGATGCGCGTCAGGCGGCGGGTGTCAATCTCGGCGATGCCCACCACGCCCTGACGGATCAGATAATCGTCGAGCTGCTCGCGCTGGCGGAAATTGCTCGCGCGGCGCGGCAGATCGCGAATGATGAGGCCGGCGGCCTGAATGCCTGCGGACTCCTCGTCCTCGGGATTCACGCCCACGTTGCCAATGTGCGGATAGGTCAGCGTCACCAGCTGACGCAGATAGGAGGGATCGGTCAGGATCTCCTGGTAGCCTGACATGGCGGTATTGAACACCACCTCGCCGACGCTGGAGCCGTCGGCGCCGATCGATGTTCCGCGGAAGACCGAGCCATCTTCCAGAACCAGAACTGCGGGTTTTCTCAAGGGTATCTCCGAATCCGGGCGAGAATTGGGCAGCCACCGACCGGTCGCACCGACAAGCGGCGCGAACCTGTTGCTGTAAGCGTCGAGGTGGGACAGAGGCGGCGGCGATGCCCTGACCGGACGAATTCTAAAAGAAGCGCCGCCACACTGTCACGCGCGGGTCACCTCCGCAGATGCGCCGCGAGCGGCGGCGACTCGCCCAAGGCCCGCCCCGCGCGCGGCGCGGGCCAACGAACCAATGTGTGATCGCCCATGTGTAAGGCATATAGTCACAGCAACGCAGGGTCTCGCCGACATCGAAACGCGCAAGCGATCACCTTGACCCGACCTCCACATCGGCCAGCCACCTGTGCACGATGCACGTCCACACACCTAACCGGAGAACAATCGTCATGCAAGCCATCGAATTCGAGGCCCAACTCAAAGACGGGGTCATCCACCTGCCCAGGGCTTACCGACATTGGCGGGAAGACATACCCGTCAAGGTGATCGTGCTGGCGGACGAGGACGAGACACCCAGCCGCAAGGATATTAACCGTCACGCAGGCAAGATTGCCCTGCCTCAAGACCCGCTGGAATACCAGACCGCCATACGGGATGAATGGACGTGAACATCGTTCTGGATACCAACGCCGTCTTGTATCTGCTCGCGGGCCGACTCGCGCAAGACTTGCCACCGGCCGCGTATTGTATTTCCGTCATCACGGAAATGTTGTCCTAGTTCTGCTCCGCCAACACAATGCTAACGGCCCAGCGACTGCCGCACCCAGGCGAGGATGCCGGCGGTATCCATGGCTCCGGCTTGACGGGCAAGCTCGGCCCCGCCACGGAAGAGGATGAGCGATGGAATGCTGCGAATGCCGAGCCGAGCCGCAAGCCCCTGCGCCTCCTCGGTATTGACCTTTGCCAGACGCAGGCGCGGCTCCAGCGCGGCGGCGGCAGCGGCGAAGGCCGGCGCCATCATGCGGCAGGGACCGCACCAGGGCGCCCAGAAATCGACCAGCAGAGGCAGCTCGTCGCGCGCCAGAACACGCGAGAAAGCGGCCTCGTCGAGCACCAGGGGCGCGCCCTTGAAGAGCGCCGCGCGACACTTGCCGCAACGCGCGCCATCGCCGAGACGCTCCCGGGGAAGACGGTTGACCGCGCCGCAGTCGGCGCACACCAGATGAACCGCATCGGACATGACAACACTCCTTGGATCAAAACACTGGCGGCTACACAGGGGCCACGCACGCCTTGAATCGGGCCGCCGCCATGACTACCTTGGCGCCTTAAGCGAAAAAACCCAAGTTCAGGAGTGTAACCCGATCATGGCCGATTCTCCCTTTGTGGTGACTGCCACCGCCGCGACCTTCCAGTCAGTCGTCATCGACGCCTCCTTCGACCGCCCGGTGCTGGTCGATTTCTGGGCCGACTGGTGCGCGCCTTGCCGCATGCTGATGCCCGTGCTGGCGCGTCTGGCCGAGTCCTATGGGGGAACATTCATTCTAGCCAAGGTCAACACCGAGGAAGAACAGGCGCTTGCCGCCCAGTTTGGCATCCGCAGCCTGCCTACGGTGCAGATTTTCAAGGATGGGCGCGCCATTGATCAATTCATGGGCGCCCTGCCTGAAGCCCAGATCCGCGACTTTCTCGATCGGCACATCCCGCGCGCCTCGGACGGGCTCCTCGCCCAGGCCCAGGCGCTGATGAGCGCGGGCCAGGTGGAACAGGCCGCAGCCCTTATCGAGCGCGCGCGCGGCGAGGATCCCGACAATACCCGCCTCGCCCTCGCTGAGGTGCAGCTCCTCATGGCGCGTGGCGAGCATGCCGCCGCCAACGTCGCCATCGAGCGCCTGCCACTTGAGATTGCCCACGACCCTGAGGTCAACCTCCTGCGCGGACAGCTGCTCTTTGCCACCACGGTTGAGGACGCCCCGGACGAGGCCAGCCTGCAAGCACGTCTCGACAGCGACCCGGGCGACGACCAGGCCCGCCACCAGCTCGCCGCTCGGCGCGTGCTGCGCGGCGATTACGAGGGCGCGCTCGAGCTGCTGTTCGATCTGATGAAGCGCAACCGCGCCTACGCAGACGACGCCGGACGCAAGGGCATGCTCGCCATCTTCGAACTGCTCGGCGGCCAGGGCGATCTAGTCGCCCACTATCGGGCCAAGATGATGAATGCGCTCTATTGACGCTCTATTGAGCGTTGCGGGATCCATCACAGCTGGATGGTTCGGTGGGGGTCAGCCCCGCGCGCCCAGCAGGGGGCGGGACAGCTGGGGCCAGTCGCCTTCCCAGGCGAATCCGGACCACAGCAGCCGAAGCCCAGACCCAAGCTGGCAGTCCCGATCATGACAGAAGGCTACCCCGGCGATGGCGATGAGCCGCTCCTTATAAAGAATGAGCGGGAGATAGGGCCTGAGCCAGGCCGGAATGCCCGCCTCCTGAAACAGCCTTTTCAAGCCTTGCTGCGGTCGGTTTGGCTGCGTGCGGCAGAGGTGACCGGCCTGACCGAAGCGCACCTGAAGCTCGATGATCCCCAGCGCCGCCCTGGACGGCGGCGCGCTGGCCACTGCCTGCCCCAGCATGAGGCGAGCCCCCGCTGAGTCGTCACCGGAACCTTGGCGCCACTCCAGCCGCCCAAACCCAGGCGGCAGCTCCAGAACACCCCGCGCCCCGGCAATGCGCCAGGACAGGGACGCGTTGCGCGATGGCAGCGGCGGCAAGGGACGCAAGGCCAGCAGCTCACCCCGATAGCGGCGCACCTCGCAGCCTTCCCAGACAACGCAGGGATTGGCATCGGGACGCGCGGCGGGCAAGTCATCCAGCAGCTGATCGAGACGCCGGCTGTCCGGTGGCCGAAACCCGCGCTCCAGCAACCAGTGGCGCACCACGGACTTGCGCAGCGGACGGTCGAGCGCCGCGAGCGCGGCGAGCGAGAGCGCGCCGGGCCGGGAGCCACGCAGGGTCTCGATGGCCCGGGCGGCGGACTGATCAAGCAGCCCGGACGCCTCGGCGCAATGCGCGGCACTGCGCGCCAGGGTGGTCGAGGCCGCTGGCCAACGCTCGCGCAGCAGGGGCAGCACTTGGTGGCGCAGAACGTTGCGATCGAATCCCAGATCGGCATTGCTCGGGTCTTCGATCCAGTGCAGCCCCTGGGCGCGCGCATAGTCGCGCAGCGCGGCCCGACTCAGCCCCAGTAGCGGGCGCGCCAGGCGTCCGCGCCCGAGCGGCGCCACGGCAGGCATGGCCGCAAGCCCGCGCACCCCACTGCCGCGCAGCAGGGCCAGGAGCAGCGTCTCGGCCTGATCATCCTCATGCTGGGCGCTGAGCAGCACCTCGTCGGGCGCGAGCAGCTCGGCAAAGGCGCCATAGCGACACTCGCGCGCCTGCGCCTCCAGGCTCGCGCCGGGGGGGCATCGCACTGTCAGACGCAGGAGGCGCAACGGCACGCCGAGCGCGGCGCAGCGGCGTTGGCAAAAGACGCCCCAGTCACGCGAGCGCGGATGGATGCCATGGTCAAGATGCACGGCAGCCAGGTCGGCGCCGAGCCGGGAGCGCGCCACAGCCAGGGCATGCAGCAACACGCAGGAGTCGAGCCCTCCGCTGAAGGCCACCCAGTAGCGCGCGGCGGGTGCTCGCTCGGAGAGCCAGCGCGCGAGCGCTGCCGGATCGAGTGTCCCGCCGCCGTGCGGCGCTTGGCTATTCCTTGTCCTTGAAGCGCCCAAAGCCCATGAGCCGCTGATTACGCCGCGCGACCAGCCTATCCAGATCGAGCGCATCGAGCGCCTTGAGCTGCTCCAGGAAGGCCGTCTTGAGTGTGCTGGCCATGGCATCCGGGTCGCGATGGGCGCCGCCCGGCGGCTCTTCGATGATGTCGTCGATAAGGCCCTGCTCCAGAAGCTTATCGGAGGTGATGGCCATGGCCTCGGCGGCGAGCTGAGCCTTATCGGCGCTCTTCCAGAGAATCGAGGCGCAGCCCTCGGGCGAGATGACCGAGTAGGTGCTGAACTGCAACATGCCGACCCAGTCGCCCACGCCAATGGCCAGGGCGCCGCCCGAGCCGCCCTCGCCCACCACAGTGCAGAGAATGGGCGTGCGCAGATGCGCCATCTCGCGCAGATTGCGCGCGATCGCCTCGCTCTGGCCACGCTCCTCGGCGCCCACACCAGGATAGGCGCCCGGGGTGTCGATGAAGGTGAGAATGGGCAGCCCGAAACGCTCGGCCATCTCCATAAGCCGCAGCGCCTTGCGGTAGCCTTCGGGACGCGGCATGCCGAAATTGCGCTGGATCTTCTCCTTGGTGTCGCGCCCCTTCTGATGGCCGATCACCATAACGGCGCGTCCGTCGAGACGCGCCAGCCCGCCCACAATAGCGCGATCATCGGCAAAGGCCCGATCACCATGCAGCTCGTGAAACTCATCGAAGATACGCCGGGCATAATCGAGCAGATAGGGACGCTGCGGATGGCGCGAGAGCTGCGAAATCTGCCAGGGCGTGAGCGAGGAAAAAATCGACTCGGTCAGGGTGGCGCACTTGGCGCGCAGCCGCTCAATCTCTTCGTGAAAGTTGAGTTCATTATCGTGGCCGACCAGACGCAGCTCTTCGATCTTCGCCTCAAGCTCGGCGATGGGTTGTTCGAAATCAAGAAAGTTGAGATCCATGGCCCCCACTACGGTCAGTGATCAGTGCTCGGTGATCAGTGGTCAGTGATCGGGATCGATGACACAGTGATCGGTGGTTGTGTCGTACGGCCCGTGGCGCCGACACCATGACGGCCAGCCAATCTAGCGCAGCATGGCCAGCGAGTACAGGGGCGCGCTTAGTTAAGCATCTGGCGCAGGGCGTCGCGCCACACCTCGGCTTGGGCCGTCAGTGCCTCCACCATTCCAAGCGACTGCGGCCAGAAGACCGCCAGCCAGTCTTCAAGCACACGGGCCTCGGGCGCGATCCAGGCCAAGGCCAACACCACCACCAGCATGGCGAAGCTGCTGCCGGGGTCGGCAAGACTGAAAGGCTTGAGCGCGGTGCCAAAGGAACGCTTCACGCGACTGTTGAGCAGATCGACGCTATAGATTTCATCAAGCACCAGATGAGTCAGATAGCCGATACCCACCATGAGCCCCGCACCCCAGGCCGTGCGGGCATCCACTCCCATCCACCAATAAGCGGCATCAACGATAGCCAGCGCCACGGCCACCAGGGCAAGCCAGGAATGCCAGATGCCGCGATGCACGGTCAGGCGGGCGAAAATCTCGAAGACGCCATAACGCACGCCCAGAAAGACGCCGCCCCAGATCAGGACGAGTTCGAGCGGCAGAAAGCGATCGACCAGCGGCAAGGCGACGACAAAGGCCGCCAGCGCCCCGAAGAGACTGAAGAACATGCGCACCGGGCGCGAATTGTCGGCATCAATATCGGGGAGCAGGCTTCCAGCCACCCCCAGCGCGAAAAACGGCAGGGTCTGAGCGGGTGTGACCAGACCCGCGCCGTGCAGCCCCAGAACGGCGGCCCCGCTCACGAAAAGTCCAACATTGAGATGGGTCTGAAAATTCGCCATGCTTCTGCGATCCGCGTAAAGACTCAAGGCGCGGCAATCACAGAGGCCGACACACTTCGATCCAGAGGTACAAGCATACCGCAACCGGGCGCGCTCGCCGGCGGCGCCCCGCCGGGCCTGGGTATAATCGGCGTTTATCCTTCAACTGCCAGGAAGCCGCCATCATGCCGTCCTCACGCCTGACCATCGCCCTTGTTCAACATGCCGATCAGGGCAGCGTCGCCAGTAACCTCGATGCCAGCGAGGCGGGCGTGCGCGAGGCCGCGCACCAAGGCGCAGAACTCGTGTTGCTTCAGGAGCTGCACACCGGCCCCTATTTCTGCCAGATTGAAGACCCGGCGCTGTGCGATCTCGCCGAGCCCATCCCGGGGCCGAGCAGCGAGCGCCTTGCGGCGCTTGCGCGCGAGCTTAATGTGGTCATCGTCGGCTCGCTCTTCGAGCGCCGCGCCGCCGGGCTCTATCACAACACCGCCGTGGTGCTCGAGCGCGACGGCCGTCTCGCCGGTGTCTATCGCAAGATGCACATCCCGGATGATCCCGGCTATTACGAAAAGTTCTATTTCACGCCCGGCGATCTGGGATTTACCCCCATTGATACAAGCGTCGGGCGGCTCGGGGTGCTGGTGTGCTGGGATCAGTGGTATCCCGAGGCGGCGCGGCTCATGGCGCTCGCCGGGGCCGAGCTGCTGCTCTACCCCACCGCCATCGGCTGGGATCCGAACGACAGCGCCGAGGAGCAACAGCGCCAGCTCGACGCCTGGATGACGGTGCAGCGCGGCCATGCCATCGCCAACGGTCTGCCGCTCGCCGCCTGCAACCGGGTGGGCCATGAACCCGACCCCAATGGAACCGGACCCGGTGCGCGTTTCTGGGGCCACTCCTTCGTCTGCGGCCCCCAGGGCGAGAGACTCGCCGAGGCCGCCGAGGACCGCCCGCAAGTGCTCATCGCCGAGATCGAGCGCGCGCGCAGCGAGCAGGTGCGCCGCCTCTGGCCATTTTTCCGCGACCGGCGCATCGACGCCTATGGCGAGCTGGCCCGGCGCTGGCGCGACTGAGCCCTCGGCAGCCCCCTAGCATTCGCCGCCGCGCGCCATCATTCTTGCTGGCCAGTGCGTCAGATCGCATCACCCCAGGCACCACGACCGACCCGGAGGACTACCCATGACCCACCAGGACAGCGCCAACCAGGACGCCCGCGCCTTGATGCGCTCCATCATCCAGCGCATTGCCACCGGCCCCGAACTTTCCAAGGACATCAGCCGGGAAGAGGCGCGCGCCGGCATGCGCGCCATTCTCGACAACCAGGTTGATGGGGTGCAGGCCGGCATCTTCCTGATCGCGCTGCGCATGAAGCGCGAGAGCGATGATGAGATGCGCGGCATTCTGGAAGCCATCCGCGAGGCCACCGGGCACGCGGTGGCCGAGGTTGACGATGTGGTCGATATCGCCGACCCCTATGATGGCTACAACCGCTGTCTGCCCGCCTCGCCCTTTCTCATGCCGCTGCTGGCCGAATGCGGGGTGCCCGCCATCAGCCACGGGGCGCACGCGGTGGGGCCGAAGTTCGGCGTCACCCACCGGCATGTGCTCGAAGCCGCCGGTGTGCCGGTCGATCTGACCCCGGTCGAGGCCGCCGCGCGGCTCGCCGATCCCGACTGCGGCTGGAGCTATGTCGATCAGCGCGCCTTCTGCGCCCCGCTCGCCAGCCTCATCGATCTGCGCTCGGCCATCGTCAAGCGCCAGGCGCTGACCACGGTGGAGGTGCTCGCGCGCCCCATTCACGGACGTCTGCGCACCCATCTGGTCACGGGCTATGTGCATAAGCCCTATCCGCGCATCTACGCCCTGCTCGCGCGTCATGCCGGATTCGATTCGGCCTTGCTGGTGCGCGGTGTCGAGGGCGGCGTGGTGCCCTCGCTGCGCCAGGCGGGGGTGTGCTACAGCTATCAGCAGCGGGGCGAGGAACAGCCCTTCGACATTGACCCCACTGAACTGGGCATCGAGCAGAGCGTGCGCGCCGTGTCCCTGCCCGAGAGTCTGCCGCAAAGCACCCGCCCCGGAGATGACATCGCCATCGCGGTGGATGTACCGGCTACCGCCGAGGCCGCCGCCGCCGCCGGACTGGCCGCGCTTGAAGGCCAGAACGGCCCCACCTACGACAGCCTGGTGTTCTCGGCGGCGCTGGTGCTCTGGCATCTGGGGCGCGAGCGCAGTCTCAAGGAGGCCGCCGCGCGGGTGCGCGAGGCGCTCGATTCCGGCCGCGCCGCACGCCGAGTGAGGTAGACATGGACAACAACTTCATGGCCGTCGCCGAGGTTGAGGCCATCGCGCCGGGGCGCTTCATCAAGGTCGAGGCAGGGGGCGTGCGCTGTCTTATCGCCCAGGTCGAAGGGCGCTTTTACGCGGTGGAAGACAACTGTAGCCACGAGGACTATCCACTCTCCTACGGCTGTCTCGATGGCGATCGCATCAAGTGCTCGCTGCACGGCAGCCGCTTTCGCCTCAGCGACGGCGCACCGCTCGACGCGCCCGCCGACACCCCCATCCGCACCTTCAGGGTGCGGGTTGCGGAGGGCCAGGTCTGGATTGACCCCACTCAGGCCGCCGACTGAGGCATGACCCATTCCGGGGCGCGCCTCAGCGCCCCGCCTCGCCTTCCTCAAGATCGGAGCCAATCGCGAAACGCGGCTCCTCATCGAGCACCGAGGCCTCATCCAGACGCAGCTTCGGGGCGCGGCGCGGCTCCAGTACATCGAGCGAGTCGAGTGGCTCCAAGGCCTCAGGCCGGGGATCGAGGCGCGCCGCCGCCGGGGCCTGTGACTCAAGGTCTCCCATGGCCCCAAGGACAGCGCGCCCAATGGCGGCGGCATCGTAATGCTCAGCCACACGAAAGCGCACCAGCGGCAGGCCAGCGGCGGCACAGATGGCATCAAGCCGATCGCGCCCCGGCGCGGCACGCCAGCGCGAGGGCGGCGAGAGCGCCACCGCACAGCCGATGGCGCCGCTGCCCGCGCGACAGATCAGAAAATCAAACACCCGCTCGCCGAGCCGCCGATCGGCACGCTCGCGCCAACGCCGCCCCAAACGCCGGTCGATGCCGATGACATCGGTCGCGCGCACCCGCCCATGGATCCGATAATCCTCGCCGAGGAGCGTCTCAAGATGGCGCAGAAAGGTCTGCTGATCGGGGCTCAAAAAGGTTGGATCGGCCAGATAGGGCCAGCGGTAACGGCGCGACACATAGGGACGCACACTGAGCACCAGCGCGAGCAGCACCAGAGCGGTCAGGCCGAGCAGCACATAAAAATGACCCATGCCTCGTTACTCCATCCCTTTTGATAAGCGCCGCTGGAGAGCACAGAACAGAACCTGGCGCTAAGGTCCGGCCTGCGCCTGCGCTGGCAGATTGACCCCGTTGCGATGAAACCAGGCGCGATCGAGCGCCCAGACCACGGAGTCCACATCGGGCTCCGCGAGCAGGCGGGCGATGGCCTGAAGCTCAACCCGCGCCAGTTGCTGGCTGGCCGCCGCCCAGGCCGGATCCTCGGCGGGCTTGTCCGCCAGCGCGGGCTCAATCTGTGCCAGCGTCCACGACTCCTCGACCGTAGAGGCACGCGGACTGGTGATGGTGGCGATGCCGTTGAGATAGGTCAGCACGCGGAAATCATAGGCATAGGCGCCCACCGCCGGATCTTCGTCGAGCAGCGCATTGAGTTCCCACAGACGCGGCTTGAACCCACCCCCGCCGAGACTGTAGAGGATGAGGGCCAGCACAAGCCCCGAGAGAATGACCGAGTAGCGGGTAAA
>JAFGTZ010000055.1 GCA_016938795.1 Chromatiaceae bacterium
CGAGGTGGTGGGCATGCATTCGGGCGAGCGGGCGCTCGAGTTCTGCCGCCAGAGCCCGCCCGATCTCATTCTGCTCGATGTGATGATGCCCGGCATGGATGGTTTGACGCTCTGTCGTGCGCTCAAGCGCGCCACCGAGACGGCGAGCGTGCCGGTGCTTTTTGTCACGGCCCAGACCGAGGCGCTTGATCAGACGCTTGCCCTGGAGGTCGGCGGGGTCGATTTCATCAGCAAGCCGGTCAATCCGGTGGTGGTGCGCGCACGCGTGCGCACCCATCTCACGCTCAAGGCACAGGCCGATCAGCTGCGCGATCTGGCCTATATCGACGGCCTCACGGGCATCGCCAATCGCCGCTGTTTCGACGAGCGTCTGCGCATCGAGTGGAAGCGCGCCCAGCGCTATGGCCTCTTTCTCGCCATGCTGCTGCTCGATGTGGATTACTTCAAGCGCTATAACGACCACTACGGGCATCAGGAGGGCGATGCCTGCCTGCGCGCGGTGGCCGAGGCGCTGGCCAGTTTCCCGGTGCGTGGGCATGATCTGGTGGCGCGCTACGGCGGCGAGGAATTCGTCTGTCTGCTGCCCGGCTGTGATCCAGAGGGCGGGCACGCCATGGCCGAGCAGGTGCGCGCGGCCATCGAGGCGTTTGGCATGGCGCATGCCGATTCGCCAGTGGCCGATCATGTCACGGTGAGCATTGGCGTGGCCGCGCTGCGCCCCGAGGAGGGGAGCGCGCCCGAGCGCTTGCTGGAGAGCGCCGACGGGGCGCTCTATGCAGCCAAGCACGCGGGACGCAATCAGGTGGTTCTGGCGAGCTGAGCGCGGCGCGAGACGGGCGTCTGCCTAGTCCTGCGCGCGCGGTTCGGTCACCAGAATGCGCCCCATGCCGGGCGCTAGGTCAAAGTCAAAAGGCGTGGGCAGATAGTCCATGGCCCATTCGGGCGAACAGTCGATGAGCGCGCTCGGTTCTTCCAGATGTCGATAGAGATCCTCGACCCAGCAGTGCTGGCGGTTCCAGCTGTCCTTGTTGAGGATGAGGAGCGCCTCGCCCCCGCCAGCCTGTCCGGTGCTCTTGTGCAGCATGAGCACCGCCGGGTTGGAGGTCGGCAGGCGGCGAATGGGCCCCTCGCACTGAAACACCGGATAGCCTGTGCGCACTGCATTCAGATGACGGATGAGGTCGCTGAGATCCAGATTCGGCGCTTCCCAGTGTTCAGGGCGCGTCTTGACCACGTCGAGACGACGCCGAAAGCCGTACTCGAAGCCGATCGGCAGCATGAAGCCGGCCGAGAAGAGCGCCGTGAAGAGCAGGCGCTGGCGCATGGCATGGGCGTTGCCGCCTGACTCGCTGAATAGACGCTCGGTGTCGTGGCTCTCGGGAAAGCTGATCGAAGGGGCGGCCTCGCGGGTGAGCGCATACTGATCGAGCAGCCAGTCGGAGTCGAAATCCCACCATTTGGCGCTGTTGAAGATGGCATCGAAGCCAGCGGCGGCGGTTTCGCGGGTCTGCTCGGGCGAGCAGCCGAGCGTTTCGGCCAGGAACACCACATCGGGATGCTGCTTGCGCACCCGCTCGATGATGGCGCGCCAGGTGGAGGCGGGAATCTGATAGGCCGCATCGCAGCGAAAGCCCCGGAAACCCAGCTCGATGAGATGTTCGACCACCTCGACGCAGTAATCGAGCAGCGCGACGCGATCGCGCGAGCGGCGATGGTCGAACTGCGCCAGATCCTCCCAAACCACACGCTGGCCATCGGCTTCGACGCAAAAGGGATGTGCAACGCGCCCCTTCTCCTGAACAAACCACTCGGGGTGGGTTTTGGTCAGACGCGAGTCGATGGCGCAATGGTTGATGACCAGATCGATCATGACCGCGAGCCCCAGGCGGTCGGCGGCGCGGATCATCTCCTGCACCTGCTTCTTTTGGGCGACGCGCGGGCGGAGAAAATCGCGGTTGATGGCGAAATAATCCGCGATTGAATAGAGGCTGCCCGAACGTCCTGTGGCCTGAATGGGATTGACAAACACCCAGTTGAAGCCAAGTCCAGCCGCGCGTTTCAGATGCGGCTCCCACTGATCGAAGGTGCCGGCAAGGCGCGGAAAGAGATTGTAGATCCTGAAATCGGCGCCCTCGTGGGAGACCTCTTTGGCCTCGCTCCGGGGCTTAGACGTTGCGGATGTAGTCATAGATGTTGAGATAGTCCTGTCCGGGGTGATTCCAGGAATAATCCGCGCGCATGGCGTTCTTCATGAGGTCGCGGAAGTGTTCGGGATAGTCGTTATAGCAGGCGATGGCGCGCCCGAGCGCGGACTCCAGTCCGGGCTGATCGTAGTCGTTGAACACATAGCCATTGCGCTCGTTCAGGGGGCGCTGGGCGTGGTCCTTGTCGAACACCGTATCGGCCAGTCCGCCCACCGCACGCACCACCGGAATGGTGCCGTAGCGCAGCGCGATGAGCTGCGTCAGTCCGCAGGGCTCGAAGCGGCTTGGCACCAGCATCATGTCGGCGCCGGCGTAGATGAGATGCGAGAGTTCCTCGTCGAAGCCGATTTCGAGATGACAGTCGGGGCTGTCGTTGAGCATGCGCTTGAGACCCCAGAAATCGGCGTTGATGCGCTCATTGGGGCTGGAGCCAAGCAGCACGAACTGGGCGCCGCGCTCCAGGGCGTAGAAGATGGCGTGGCGCACCAGGTCGAGCCCCTTTTGCGGATCGAGCCGCCCGATGAAGGCCACAATGGCCTTTTCGTTATCGGCGAGCATGAGCCGCTGGCGCAGGGCGCGCTTGTTGTCGTATTTGCGCTCGATGGTGTCCAGGCCGTATTGCACCGGAATGTGACGGTCAATCTCGGGGTTCCAGACATCGTAGTCGATGCCGTTGACCACGCCGCCGTACTTGATGTGATGGGTATGCAGGGTGGGCTCCAGTCCGAAGCCCTGGCCCTGATCCTTGGTTTCGAAGGCGTAGCGCGGCGAGACCGTGGTGACAAAGTTCGAGTAGACGATGCCGCCCTTGAGCATGTTGAGCGCGCGCGGATAGCGATTGTCGCGCAGCCGTGTCTCGCTGAAGAAGTGCTCGGGACGATGCAGCCCGGTGGCATTGAGCAACTCGGGGCCTGTGACGCCCTGATGGGCGAAATTGTGGATGGTGAGACAGACCCGTGGATGGTGCATGCCAAGCGCTTGGTAAATCTCGTAAAGAAACACCGGCGCCAGCGCAGTCTGCCAGTCGTGGCAATGGATGATGTCGGGATGCTTACCACTCTTCCAGAGAAATTCCATGGCCGCGCGCGAGAAAAAGGCATAGCGCAGCACATCGTCATTGAAGCCGTAGATGGCGTGACGATTGAAGAAGTTGTCCTGTGAATGGGGCTCGATGAAGAAGCACTTGCGCCCATGCACGAAGCCGAAAAAGACCGTGCAATGGATGGCGCCGCCATACCAGGGCACCCAGAGATCCTTGTAGGCCTCCTGCATCTCGAAGATCTGGTCGTAGCGCATGGAGGCGTATTTGGGGAGGATAATCTCGACATGGTTGCCGCGAATGGCCAGTTCGCGGCTGAGTCCGAAGACCACATCGGCCAGCCCCCCCACCTTGGCCACGCTGGCCAGTTCGGGGGTGATGTGGACGATGAAGAGGCTCGGGCGCGCCGGGGCGGGTGGCGGCGGTGGCGGCTCGGGTTGCATCTCAGGTTCGGGTTCAGGCAATGGCTCCGGCTCCGGCTCCGGCTCGGCTAGCTGCGAAACTGGCGCGGGCGTTTCCTCAGGGCTGAGCGGATTGGCGTGATCCTCGGGCTGTGCCGCATCCGTCTCGGCGAGCGTCTCGGCTTCGATCAAGGCGTCCGGTGTGACAGCTGCGAGGGGTTCGGCAGGGGCCTCCGGCTCGGCTGCCGGTTCCACCTCGGGCTGGGCGCTTGTCAATGTCGCGGCCTGGCCTGCAACCTCTGCGGGCCTTGCCGCTGGCGCGGATGGCGGCACCTCCGTCGCTGCGGCTTTTGGCTTGGGCTTGGGCTGTTTGGTGGACGCTTCGGGGGCGGCCTTCTGCGCGACCTCTGTGGCGGGCATCTTGGCTTTGGCGCGGGGGGCGGGCGCGGGAGTGGCGGCTGTGTTCGCGGTCTTGGGCGTCTGGCGCAAGGTTTGGCGTGAGTGCGGGCGGGCGGGCGCTGCCGGGCTGATCGCCTCCGGCGTGGTGGTTGCCGGTGCGACCTCTGCCTTGGGCGAGGCGCCTTGCGTCTTGGGACCGCCCTGCACGTCGGTCTTGGCCGTTGCGCGGCGCGCAGCCGGTTTGCGGGTCGATCCAGTCGGCTTTTTCGCCATGACCTTGGTCCTTGAGTGATGTTCAGTGTTAACGGCTGGTGCGGACGCTCGCGTCGTGTCGAGGCACGCCAGGGAGCGCTTCCAGGCACATATCAGCCCTCACCTTGGCCCTCTCCCCGGCGGAAAGAGGGCCGGAGCAAGAGGATTCAGATCAAGGGGGCGCGATTCTCCAGTCAAAGCAGGGTCTTGAGGGCACCGTCGATCCTGGGGGCGATGGCATGACGCATGGGGTCAGTCTAGCCAAGCGGCAGGGCAGGGACAATAGAGACGACCAGGCGCGCAGCACGCGCCCGATCAACCTCAGGCGTCTCGCCCACGGGTATTGAAGGCCACCGCCCAGCGCTGGGCGCTCTCCTCGACCGAGATGGCAGTCAGCTCCAGGGTGCCAACCTCGGTCACGGCCGCCTGAAGGCGCAC
>JAFGTZ010000370.1 GCA_016938795.1 Chromatiaceae bacterium
ATGAAAAGGCGCACATCCCTGTGCCGTGTAGAGCGCTCGCTGCGCCGGGAATCAGGCTTCGCCGATGGCGCCGCCAATCACGGGCGGTTTTTGGCGACCGCGCTCCCCGCTTGAAGGACCAGTTACCGGGGCGCTTGGTGGTGCGCTGGGGGTTTCGCCGGCATCATCGTCGGGCGCGCGCATGGAGCGGCCAGCCATGATGTCGTCGATCTGCTCCTTGCTGATGGTCTCGAAGGTCAGCAGCGCCTCGGCCATGCAGTGCAGCTTCTCGATGTGCTCTTCCAGAATCTGCTTGGCGCGCCGATAGTTCCGGTCGATGATGTTGCGCACCTCCTGATCGATGGCTTGGGCCGTTTCGGGCGACACCTGGCGCTGCTGCGTCACCGAGCGTCCGAGAAACACCTCGCCCTCGTCCTCGGCATAGGCCAGTGGGCCCATGACATCGGAGAGACCGAAGCGGGTCACCATGTTGCGGGCGATATCGGTGGCGCGCTCGATGTCGTTCGAGGCGCCCGTGGTGACCTGCTCGGGGCCGAAGATCATTTCCTCGGCGATGCGCCCGCCAAAGAGGCTGGAGATCTGGCTTTCGAGCTGGCGCTTGCTCATGCTGTAGCGATCACGCTCGGGCAGGAAGAGGGTGACGCCGAGCGCCCGTCCGCGCGGGATGATGCTGACCTTGTGCACCGGGTCGTGCTCGGGCACCAGACGGCCCACGATGGCGTGTCCGGCCTCGTGGTAGGCGGTCAGCTTTTTCTCGGACTCGGACATCACGATGCTGCGCCGCTCGGCGCCCATCATGATCTTGTCCTTGGCCTTTTCGAACATTTCCATGCCAATGTCGGTCTTGCCGGCGCGCGCGGCGAAGAGTGCGGCCTCGTTCACCAGGTTGGCAAGATCGGCGCCCGAGAAGCCAGGGGTGCTGCGGGCAATGGTGCGCGCATCGACATCGGCGGCAATCGGCACCTTGCGCATGTGCACCTCCAAAATAGCCGCGCGTCCGGCCAGGTCGGGCAGTCCCACCACCACCTGACGGTCGAAGCGGCCGGGGCGCAGCAGGGCCGGATCGAGCACATCGGCGCGGTTGGTGGCGGCAATCACGATGATGCCTTCGTTACCGGCAAAGCCATCCATTTCGACGAGCAGCTGATTGAGCGTCTGTTCGCGCTCGTCATGCCCGCCGCCGAGCCCGGCGCCGCGCTTGCGACCCACGGCGTCAATCTCGTCGATGAAGATGATGCAGGGCGCGCTTTTCTTGGCCTGCTCGAAGAGATCACGCACCCGTGAGGCGCCCACGCCAACGAACATCTCGACGAAGTCCGAGCCGGAGATGCTGAAGAAGGGCACCTTGGCCTCGCCCGCGATAGCGCGCGCGAGCAGCGTCTTGCCGGTGCCGGGCGGCCCCACCATGAGCACGCCGCGCGGGATGCGCCCGCCGAGGTTGGAGAATTTTTGCGGATTGCGCAGAAAATCGACCAGCTCGGATACTTCTTCCTTGGCCTCGTCAACGCCCGCTACATCGCGTAGCGTGACCTTCACATCGCCCTCGGCATGTTGGCGCGCGCGGCTTTTGCCGAAGCTGAAGATTCCGCCCGTTCCAGCGCCCGAGCCGCGACGCATGAACCAGACCCAAAGCCCGACCAGCAGCAGGAAGGGCAGCCAGGAGATCAGGAGCTGCATGAGCAGACCAGGCTGCTCAGGCGGCTCGGCGCGGATGATGACGTTGTTGTTGAGTAGGTCGCCCACCAGTCCAGGGTCGCCCGGATCATAGGTTTCGAAGCGCGAGCCATCGGTTCTCACGCCCTTGACGACCTGATCCTGAATGGTGACCTCGCGAATGGCGCCGGTGTCGAGTTCGGAGAGAAACTCGCTATAGCTCAGGGCGCGAACCTCTGGCGGCGCGTTCAGCGTCAGGCCGTTGAGCATGGTCACAAGCCATAGACCGACCGCGACCCAGAGCAGGATTTGAAAATTTTTGGGTTTCATCGCAAACCTTTACCTCATGACACAGGGCGGCATCACTCCGACGCCCAATAACAGCCTCGCCTTGATGGTCAGATCGGGGCAAGCCCCGACTTTACAAGCGATCAGACAGGCGGGGGCGTGGGCATGACCAAGCGCGAGAGTATCACAGAGGGAGGCGTTTGCCGCTTGAGGCGTGCGGATGGAAACGTTTAGACTGCCGCTGACATATTCGGATGTGCTCGGTTAACACAAGGAGCGCTTGCGACGAGACCATGCGCCAGGAAGCGAACCGAAAACAGGCCGGATCCTGCTTCATTCTGTTAGGTCTTCTCGCATGGTTGCCGGGGGCTCTAGCGCAGGATCTGGTGGTCAATGCCGAGGTACCGGTTGCGGCGCTCAGCCGCAACGAGGCGCGGCTCTATCTCACCATGCGGTTGCGCAACTGGCCCGACGGTAGCGCCGTTCAGGTCTTTGTACTGCCGGATGATCATCCCGTGCATGAGCGGATCGCCAATCAGGTGCTGGGTCTTTATCCCTATCAACTCAGGCGCGTCTGGGATCGACTGGTGTTTTCGGGGACGGGACAGGCGCCCGTGACCGTGCAGACCCCCCGTGAGCTGCTCGAACGGGTGGCCTCAACGCCCGGCGCCCTGGGCTATGCGGAAACGGCTACCTTGCCGGGCGACGTGCGCCCCATTGAGGTGCGCTGAAACATGCGATTCCAAGCCCTCTCGCTTCTTCTTCTGCTCGGCCTTGCAAGCGGGCGCGCGCTGGCCCTGGAGCTTGGCGAGCGCCTTCAGTTGCATGGCTTTGCCAGTCAAAGCGTGCTTCAGACCTCTGCGAACCGCTACTTTGGCGATAGTGAGAAGATCTCCACCGCGTTCAGCGAGATTGGCCTCAACCTGTCCTACCGTCTCGATGCCCGCATGCTGCTCGCGGCACAGGTGCTGTCGCGTCGCGCTGGTGATATGTATGACGGTGAGCCAACCCTGGATTACGGGTTGCTTGACCTGCGTCTGGTCTCGAGCGCGTCGCGGATTGCCGGTGTGCGTCTCGGGCGCATCAAGAATCCGCTGGGTCTCTATAACGAAACGCGCGATGTTCCCTTCACGCGCCCCGGCATCTTTCTGCCCCTGGTCTATTTCGACAATATCCGCAATCAGTTTCTCTCCTCGGATGGCATGGCGGCCTATGCCACGCATCAGGGTGCATCGGGCCGTGTCGATCTGACCCTGGGTCTGGGCCGGCCCCTGCTCGATACCAACGTCGAGTGGATCTGGTTCAATAACGACTATGACGCCATGCTGGTTCCAGAGGGCCTGGCCTGGTTTCTCAGTCTTTGGTACAGCACCCCGGATGAGCGCTTGCGCCTGGGGCTGAGCAGCGTGGGCTCGGATATGAATTTCAAGCCCGAGCTGGGATCCGGGCTGCCCTCGGGCAGCATCGGCTTTATCTACACCCTGGCCTCGCTGCAATACAACGCGCGGGACTGGAGCATTTCGGCCGAGTACGCGCGCGTTCCCTCCAATCGACGCGGTCTCTCGGCCATTGTGCCCCTGCCGGATCAGGTCATCGAAGGCTATTACCTCCAGGGCAGTTACCGGCTGCGTGCGAACCTGGAGTGGATGATCCGCTATGAAGAGGGGTTTTCCGACAAGGATGATCGCTCGGGCGAGAAGCTGGCCTCCTACACGCTCGGACAGATGCCGGCAGCGGGCTTTTTCTCGCGCATCTGGACCAGCGGTCTGCGCTGGGATCTGACGCCACAGCTCATGCTGCGGCTCGAATATCAACGCCATCACGGCACCTTTATCCTGTCATTTCGTGAAAATCCGCCCGGATCGCCCATGACGCGCGACTGGGATGTCTGGGCCGCCTCGGTTTCGGCGCGCTTTTAAGGAGAGGGTTCTTGGCTGATCACGCTCCTGATTTGCCAAAGCGCTTCCTCAGCCTGCGTTGGCAGGTGCTCATCGCCTTCAGTCTGGTGCTCATTTTAGTGAATGCGGCGCTTGCCATCTTGGCGCGCGAGCAGGCGCTCAATCAGTTTGCCTTTCAGCAGCAGCTGGTGCGCGAGCAGCAGGCGCGTCAGTTGCGGGCCATCATGCGCGAGCGCGAACAGGAGATGTCGAAGCTTGCGCCCCTGATTCCGCTGCTCGGGCCGGTGAATGCCCCCAGCCTGACCGAACAGTTGCGCGTGGCGCTGGAGACCCATGGCGCGCTGCTTGATCTGGAGTGGGATATCAATAGCGTGTTCTGGCTTGCGCCAGATGGAGCTGTGCCTCTGCTGTGGCCAGAGGGATCGGCGCCGCCGCCGCCGGCCTTGCGGGCGCGGGTGCGCGAGCAACCCGAGCAGAGTCTCTCCATGCTGGGCTGCGTGGAGGGTTGCGCTCAGTATTTGGCCACCCCGCTGCTATGGCGCGGCCACTTCGCGGGCACCCTGGTGCTGCGTCGCTCGCTGGCCGATGCGCTGATCGCCTTTCACGCCCTGACCGGGGCCGAGATTGCGATAGCGCTGGGAGAAGAACATGAGGCGGAGATTGATCGAGTCGTGGTCTCGGGCTTCCCGGAGCCGGCTCACTTTCCCGTCATGACCCATCCCGAGCGCACCCTGGCGCTGCTGCGCGCGGCGGGTGAGAGCTTGGCCGGGCGTATTCCCGAGGAGCCGCTAACGATCGCCCTTGGCGCGCACTGGTTCGAGATCTTCCGGGTCGCCGCGCTGGCGCCCGGGGTGGATGCCTATGTCATCAACGAGGTGAGCGCCCAGCGCGCGGCCATCCAGGAGGCCACGCGCGACAGTCTGCTGCTCGGTCTCATGGGGCTCATCCTGTCCGAGTCGCTGTTGCTCATCTTCATGACCGCGCCGCTGTCGCGCCTGCGCGAATTCTCGGCTGCCTTGCCGCTGCTTGCCGAGCAGGCCTATGGCCGCTTGCGCGCCCGGCTGGGTGAGCAAAGACCCTCGCACTGGCTGCCGCGCGACGAGATCGACCTCATGAGCGAGACCATTCATGAGGTGACGAATCGCATGGAGCGGTTGCAGCATGACCGCGCACAGGCCGAGGATCGCCTCGCCTGGCTGGCCAATCACGACGCACTGACCCAGTTGCTCAACCGGCGGCGCTTTAACGAGGAATTTGCGCGCATTCTCGATCAGGCGCTGCGTTACGGGCATCAGGGTGCGCTCATCCTGCTTGATCTCGACGCCTTTAAGGAGGTGAATGAGCTGAGCGGGCATTATGTGGGCGACGATCTGCTGATGCGCGTGGCCGAGCGTCTCGCCCAGCTCACCCGACCCAGCGATCTGCTCGCCCGTCTGGGCGGCGATGAGTTCGCGCTGGTGCTGCCCGAGGCCAGCCTGCAGGAGGCGCTCGACTGCGCCGCGAACGTCAAGGCGGCCATCCACGGGCTGCGCCTGCATTCGCGTCACCGTCAGCACAGTGTCACGGCCAGCATCGGCATCGTGCTCTTTCCCGAGCATGGTCATGAGCCCATGGATCTTATGGCTAATGTCGATCTGGCCATGTACCAGGCGAAGCATCGCGGGCGTGATCGCTGGTGGCTGTTCTCGGAGCAGGAGTCAGGGCGCGAGCAGATCGATGAGCGCATCCTCTGGCGTGATCGTATCGCCGAGGCGCTGCGCGAGGATCGCTTCGAGCTGCATGGCCAGCCCATTCAGTGCATTGAGAGCGGCGACATCCATCATTTCGAGGCGTTGGTGCGGATGCTCGATGAGGATGGCGACATCATCGCGCCGGCGCGCTTCATTCCCGTGGCCGAAAAGACCGGGCAGATCCAGGACATCGACCGCTGGGTGCTGAGTCGGGCGCTTCAGGCCCTGGCAGGCAACCGCAGTCTGCGTCTGGCGGTGAATCTGTCGGCAAGCGCACTCGACGATCCCAGCATCATCCTCATGCTCGAACACTCGCTCGAGACCCTGGACATCAATCCCGCACGCCTCTCCTTCGAGATCACCGAAACCCTGGCCATCGAAAGCCTGGCGAGCGCCATTCGCCTCATGCGCCAAATCCAGGCGCTCGGTTGCCGCTTCGCGCTCGATGACTTCGGGAGCGGCTATGCCTCCTATGCCTATCTGCGCCAGCTTCCGGTGGACGACATCAAGATCGACGGCTGCTTTATTCGCGATCTGGCCACGAACCGTCAAGATCGGCTGTTCGTGAACGCCATCACCGACATGGCGCACGGCATGGGCAAATGCGTGGTGGCCGAGTATGTGGAAACGGCCGAGATTCTCGCCATTCTTGCCGAGCTGGGGGTGGACTATGCCCAGGGTTATCACATCGGGCGTCCCCAGCCTCTGCCCAGCGTGCCGCCTCAGTCCAGATCCTGAAGAAACCGCTCGACCGATTGCGCCAGATCGCAGTCGCCGGCGAGCACCGGCGCCTCGAATTCGCGCCGCCAGCGCGGCATGAGTGAACGCGCCCGGCTCCATTCCTCGTAGAGAATGCGCGCGAGCGGTCCGCCGTCCTCGATGAAGCCGGAGTCGAGAAAGTCGCGCCGGGCGCGTTCGCGGTCGTAGTCGAAGCGCTCGATGGTCCAGCGCCAGCGCCCGCCGCGCGCCTGAAGCAGGGCCAGACTGCCGCGTGGATCGCCATCGAAGGGCGAGCCGACCGAGCCCACGTTGAGCACCGCGCGACCATCGATCCAGCGGCTCAGGGGGCGATGGGTGTGGGCCGTCACAAAGAGGGCCGCCTCGGGCGCCATGGCCTCGCGCAGCTCGGCATCGCTGAGCCGCGCGGTGATGCCGTGACGATTGCCGAGCATGCTGCCGTGGGTGACATGAACCCAACCGGCGCGTCCATGGTCGAAGCACAGATGATCGGGCCATCCGTGCAGTGCATCGAGACGCGGGCGCACCTGCTCCAGCGTCCAGTCGGCAAAGCGGCGCATCTCGGCATCGAGGGCGCTGCGGGGCGGCTGCTCGCGGCAGCGCTGAATCCATGTTTCGTGATTGCCCTGCACGGGCAGCCAGCCGTGTGCGCGGCGCAGCGCATCGAAGCGTTCCAGACAGGCCAGGCTGTTGGGCCCGCGATTGAGCAGATCGCCATCCATGATGACGAGATCGGGATGCCAGGCAAGGATGCGCTCAATGGCCACCTCCATGGCCGGCAGGTTGGCTTGAACGTCGGAGAAGATGGCGACCTTCATGGCGTCGTACCGCCTGGATCGAAGAGGCGGCGCATCAGAGTGCCCCGATTCGCTCGCGCACGGCGTCGAGCTTGGTTTCGAGTCGCCCGGGCGGCCCCTGGCGAATATCGAACTTCGCCACCACATAGATCCGCTCGCAACCAAAGCCGTCGAGAATCGCCTGGGCCTTCTCGATCAGGGCCAGGGCCTCGGCAAGGCTGGTCGTTTCGACCGTGGTGCCCATGGGTGAGGGGCGGTAGGGGTGGCCGCTGTCGCGCAGCATGCCAATCACAGGAGCGACATAGCCGCTGAGACTCAGGCCCTGGTCAAGCGGAAAGATGCTAAGGTCGAGCAGAACAGACATGAGGATGGACAGCTCCCTGAGGGTTCTTGGCGGTTACGCAAGACGTCACGCTTGACGTTCCGGCTTGCGTGGACTTGGATTAAACTTGATAAGTTTAGCCTGTGCTTGACCGCCGCGCGGTCATCCTCCCAATTATCCGAGAGTGGCATGACACTGACCGAAGACCCGACGAGCGCTGACCCCGACTGGGAGACCCCCTTGTCGCTCAGCCTCACCCCCGCCATGTTGATTCACGCCCTGATGCAAAGTGCCAGCGCGGTGCATACGGGCTGGACAAGCTGTATCGACGACAGCCTGGTGCTTGCGAATCTGGTCGCCATGGACGATCACGCCGGTCACTATGTGCGGCTTGCCGAGCAGGAATTCATCGAAGACAGCCAGCCCGAGATGCCCTGGCACGACTGGACACTGGAAATCCGCATCGGTTCGGTGCTCACCACGGCGCACTGGCAGTGTCCAGCCAATGCGCATCCCTCCGAATGGGATTGGAACGCGCGCGAGGCCGCGCGCGCCTTCGAGCGCGCCGCCGTGCTGGTCGGGCGGCGCACCCGCCCGGCGCTGGCGGTTGAGGAGCCGACACCGCTTGAAATCGTGCCCCGCGCCAGCCGTCACTAGGTCTTATCCACTAGAGGTGTATTGATGAAAATCACGGTTGATGTCGAGATGACCCCGGAGGAGATGCGCAAGCTCTTCGGGCTGCCCGATGTGGAGGCCTTTCAGCGTCAGCTCATGGATGACCTGCGTGAGCG